>NZ_JABXEO010000099.1:0-28269 GCF_013372585.1 Myxococcus sp. AM010 | reverse complement strand
CAGCGGGGGCAGGCCTGGGGGGACGGGGCTTCCACGGTCCCCTCACTCTAGGGGCCCGCCGCGTCCGGCGAAAATCCGGAGCGGCACCGCACAGGCTGGGCTTGACGGCGACGCCAGACTCACCCAAGAGCGCACCATGCCTCCGCTGGACACGAAGACACGCGGGCGGACCGCGCGCGGGCGCCTGCGCGCGCTGGACACGTACCTGTGCCGCTTCGAGCGCCCGTTGCTCGAACGGCGTGACGGGCCCTGGGCCCACGCCGTCTTCGTCGACGTGGGCTTCGGCGAGCACCCGTGGACGACGCTGGAGAGCGCCCAGGCCTTTCGCGCGCTCAACCCGGAGCTCGCCGTGGTGGGCGTGGAGCTGGACGCGGAGCGCGCGCGGGCGGCGCAGGTGGACGCGGAGGCCCGCACGTCGTTTCGCGAGGGTGGCTTCGCGTTGCCGCTGCGCCCCGACGAGCCCGCCCGGCTGGTGCGCGCCATGAACCTGCTTCGCCAGGGGCCTCCCGAGCGCGTCCCCGAGGTGCACCGCACCCTGGCCAGCTACCTGCTGCCGTCGGGCCTGCTGGTGGAGGGCAGCGCGGACGCGACGGGCGCGGTGATGTCCGCGCACCTGCTGCGCCGCGGCGTCGGGGAGGAGGCGGAGGTGCCGCGGCGCGAAGCGCTCCTGTTCCACACCGACTTCAGCCTCGGCTTCGCGCCCATGCTCTTCCGTGACTGGCTGCCCCGGGACTTGCGCCGCCGGGTGCGTCCGGGTGAGCCCATCCATGACTTCTTCTCCGCGTGGAGCGCCGCCTGGCAGCAGGCGCGAGCCGCGGGCCATGCGCACCCGCCTGATGCGTTTCGCGAAGCCGCGCTGGGGCTCTCCGCGCGCGTGGAGGGAGTGGAGGCCGACCCGTGGCTCGTGTCCCAGGGCTACGTTGTTTGGAGGCCCAAGGGGGGTGTCTGTTTTTGACGACAGGGTGCTGTGCCTTTCTCAGAGAAGGAGAGGGCGCAGTCGAGGGAAGCCAAGTGGGGTGGTGTGCGGCTATCCTTCGCGTGACCAGGACTTGGAACGGCACCGCCTCTCCTTCGCGTGAGGCGTGTCGGGAACGCAGCGGGAGAACGACACCGTCATGTTGGAGCAGGCACCCCGGGTTCGAATGGCCGTCCGTCCGTCCGTGCTGCTCTTCTCTGCGGGCTTCTACGGCACGCTCGCGGCCGCGCGTTGCTTCGGGCGCAACGGCATCGACGTCACGGTGGCGGACCCCGGCAAGCTGGGGCCGGCGAGCTGGTCTCGCTTCGTGGGCCGCCGCGTGCAGTGTCCTCCGGAGTCCCAGGCCGAGGCCTTCATCGAATGGCTGATGGACCTGGGCCGCCGCGAGCCGATGCGGCACGTGCTCTACCCGACGAGTGACGAGCTGGCGTGGCTGGTGTCCGTCCACCGCGAGGCGCTGTCGGAGTATTTCCACCTCTACGACCCGGGCATCGACGCCGTCTACGGCCTGCTCAACAAGCGCAAGCTCTTCGAAGCGGGCCAGGCGGTGGGCCTGACGCTGCCGCGCACCTGGTTCCCGGCGTCGGAAGCGGACCTGGACGGGGTGTCCCGCGAGGCGCGCTTCCCGGTCCTCATCAAGCCCACCACGCAGATTCTCTACTCCACCCACCGCAAGGGGCAGCCGGTGCAGGCGCCCGAGCAGCTCGCGGAGGAGTACCGCGCCTTCTCGCGGGACGGCTACGCCCCCATGCTGGTGCGCTTCGACCCCGCGGTGTCGCGCCCCATGGTGCAGGAGTTCCACCCGGAGGCGGCGGAGGGCATCTACAGCCTCTCCGGCTTCGTGGACGAGACGGGCGAGCTGTTCGAGGTGCGCGGCGCCATGAAGGTGCTCCAGCGCCCGCGGCGGCTGGGCGTGGGCGTGTGCTTCGAGTCCGCCCCGGTGCGCGAGGACCTGGCCGCGGGGCTCCAGCGCCTGTGCAAGCGCCTGGGCTACCACGGCGTCTTCGAGGTGGAGTTCATCCAGACGAAGGACGACTTCCTCCTCATCGACTTCAACCCCCGCTACTACGGGCAGATGGGCTTCGACATCGCCCGGGGCCTGCCGCTGCCGCTCCTGGCCTACCACGCCGCGCTGGGGGACCGGGACGCCCTGCGCCGCGAGCTGCGGGCCGCGCGTGACTGGCGCGGCAACGGCGAGGTGTTCTGCAACCGCATCGCGCTGGAGATGCTGCTCAACCTCCAGCGGCTGTCCGGCGCGCTGCCGGAGGACGAGGCCCGCCAGTGGCGGCGCTGGCTGGAGACGCACCAGGGGGTGGCGGTGGATCCGCTCATCGACTCGGATGACCTGATGCCCACCGCGGTGGAGGTGGCGCAGATTCTCTACGGCTCCGCGCGCCACCCCCGGGCCTTCCTCCGGATGATGGTGCTCAACCGGTGAGCGCGGCGCGGCTGTCCGGCGCGTCGAACGTCACCAGGTCGTCGAACGTCTCCGCGCGCCGCAGCAGCCGCTCCTTCCCGTCCTCCAGCGCGATGATGGCCGGCTGGGGATAGGAGAAGGACGTAGCGAAGGGCACGAAGTAGGCGCCCGCGTCCATGATGGCCAGCGTGTCTCCCACGCGCAGGTCGGGCAGCCGCTTCGCGTGGTAGAGCGTGTCGCCCGGCGTGCAGATGGGGCCCACCACCGTGTAGATTTTGTCGGCCGGCGCGTCCGGCCGGTTCACGTGGAAGAGCTGGTGGTACTCGTTGCGCACGCACTCGGCATGGTTGATGCCGGCGTCCAGCACCGCCCACGTCCTGTCTTCCCCTGCCTTGAGCGCGTGCACGCGGCCCAGCAGGAGCTGCGTGTCGCCCGTCATGGCGCGGCCCGGCTCCAGGAAGATGCGGGGCCGCTGACGTCCGCGGCGCGCGTAGTGCGTCTCCACCAGCTCCACCGCCAGCGCCACGTAGCGGTCGATGGACAGCGACGCCGCCGGGTCGGGCGCGGGCACGTCGCGGAAGAAGGTGAGGTTGAGGCGCCAGTCGCGCTCGGCGATGTGCTCGACGGTGGGCGTGTTGAGGCTGCCGCCCAAGTCAAGCACCTCCAAATCCAGCCCCAGCTCCTGGTGCAGCGTGTCCGTGAAGTCGAGCACCGACTCCACGAAGGCCGTGAAGTCGCCCTCCGTGCGGAGGGTTTCCCCACGGTGCGCGTGCAGGCCCACCACGTCCAGGTGCTTCGAGCCGCGCGCCTGCTGGTAGGCCCGCAGCGCGGCGCCCCCCGCGATGGGCGTGCCGAACTGCCCCGTCCAGCCGCTGCCCGTCGTCACCCGCACCGCGACGCGCGGGCGGCGGTCCAGCTCCGCGGCCAGCCGGGCGAAGACGGCAATCTCCTCCGCGTGGTTGGCGGCCAGCAGCTGGATGCCCCGGGAGATGGCCTCGCGCACGGAGGCCTCCGACTTCACCGGGCCGTTGTAGACGATGCGCTCCGGGGGCACGCCCAGCTTGAGCGCCAGCCACATCTCGTAGGCGGAGATGACCTCCGCGCCCACGCCCAGGCCGTGCAGGAAGGACAGCACGCCGGGCACCGGGTTCGTCTTGTACGAGTAATAGACTTCACAGCCGCCCGTGCGCCCCGGCGGCACCGCGAGGAAGCGCTCCGCGTTGCGGCGCAGCGCCGCCAGGTGCACGACGTGCAGCGGCGAACCCCAGCGCTCCACCAGCTGCGCCAGCGGGACGCCTTCCAGGCTCAGGCCCTGGCCGGGCACATCCCGCAGGCCCCAGTGCGAGGCGGGGATGTGGTTGCGCGCGGGGGCCATGGCCCGCTGGAGCACCGGGCGCAGCGTCTGCTTCACCTGGCGCCTGGCGGTCCCGAGAAGCCGGCTCTTGAGGCTCATGACGCGCGCCCCTGGTTGCGCAGGCGCAGCGGCAGCCGGCGGGCGACCTCGAAGGGCAGCACCCGCAGGGCGGCCTGCATGAGGCGGTACTCCAGCATGCCGTTCGCCTTGCGGTACTTGCCGTGAATCATCTCGTTGGACTGCACCACCAGCGTGCCGTCCTTGCCCAGGTTGTGCATCAGCGACGGCCGGCCGGTGCGGTAGTGCAGGATGGGCCGGTTGACGTAGACGTGGCCGAACGCGCGGATGCCGCGCAGGTAGAAGTCCACGTCCTCGTAGACGGGGATGCTGGCGTCGAAGCCGCCCAGCGGGGCGAAGTGCTCGCGGCGCACCATGCACGCGGAGTTCACATACAGCGTGCCGCGGAAGAGGATGTGGGCCACCGTCCACGCGCTGTTGGGGGTGCTGGCGCCCACCTGGGCGGCCCACTCGAAGTAGGCGCTCTTGTCCTTGAGCCAGTCCGCGTCGTCGCCGAAGGGCACCACCCAGCCCACCGCCACGCCCGCGTCCGGCCGCGCGTCCAGCGCGCTCACCATGGCGTGCAGCGCGCCCTCCGCGAGCATGTCGTCGTCATCCAGGAAGTGCAGGTAACGGCCCCGGGCCAGCGTGGCGCCGTGGTTGCGCACCACCGCCGGGCGGCCCTTCGACGGTGGGTCGTTCACCAGGTAGCGGACCCGCTCGTCCTTCAGCCCTTCCACCGCCTCGCGCGCCGTGCCCTCGGGCGTGTCGTCCAGGACGACGACCTCGACGCTCACCCCTTCCTGGCGGAGGACCGAGCGGATGGCCTCCACCACTTCCTTCTCCCGCTTGTGGGTGGGCATCACCACCGAGACGTCAATGACGGACATGGCGGACTTATACGCGTTGGCGGCCATGCCTGAGAAGCCGCCAGCCCGCGCGCCATCCAGTCACTTCAGTAGCTGGCGAACGCCAGGTCGAAATCCACTCCATGCGCCTCTGCCGGGTCCACCGCGACCTGCGCGCGAACCGCCGCGAGTACGACAGGGATGTCCGGATTCTGGCGATTCCCACTCGGACGCGAGGGGGGTGTAGCGCTCCGTACCACCCAGTCATGGCTGCCAGTGGCCGCTCGGACCTGCCTGTCCGCTCGACCGAAATCCCAGCGCGACAGGCGGTTCAGCGAGGGCTGCGTGCGGTGGCGGGCCATGGTCATCCTCCTGCCTCGACTCCGTGAGGCTGGCCGTTGGCTTTGCAGACGTCATGCCAGCCTGCCGGCTGGGCAGACGGGCCTGCCGTGGAGGACGCCTTTCCCTCTGAGGAGCGGGTGTCTGCCCGGAAGCGGAGGCTTCGACACACCGGGTCAGACTTGACGCCGGGCGGCGGGCGCGACAGGAACAGGCCACGCATGGCGTTCCTCCTGGCACACGAAGTCGAGCCGCCCCGGGCCTGCAGCTACCTGCCAGCGCGGCAGGCCTCGCTCGAGAACCTCGTGCTGGAGGACGTCACGCCGGAGGAGTACGAGCACCTGCTGGTGCGTGGCTGGCGTCGCTTCGGGTTGGTGTACTTCAGGCCCGCCTGCGCGGACTGCCAGGCCTGCGTGTCCTTGCGCCTCCCCGTGGAGGGCTTCCAGCCCAACCGCAGCCAGCGCCGGGCGCGTGCCGCGTGCGCGCATCTGCGCGTGGAGGTGGGGCCGCCGCGCGTGGATGACGCGCGGCTGGCCCTGTACCGCCAGTGGCATTCGGAGCGTGAGGTGGCGCGCGAGTGGGCGCCGTCGCCCATCACCGCGCGAGAGTACTCGCTCCAGTTCTCCTATCCGCACCCGTCCGCGCGCGAGGTGGCGTGGTACGACGACGGCGCGGAGGGCGGCCCCAGGCTGGTGGGCGTGGGCATCTGCGACGAGACGCCGCGCGCCTGGAGCGCCGTGTATTTCTTCTACGACCCCGCCTACGCGCGCCTGTCGCTGGGCACGGCCAACGTGCTGCGCCAGGTGGAGCTGGCGAAGGCGCGGGGCATCCCCCACGTCTACCTGGGCTACCGCGTGCTGGCGTGCGCGTCCCTGCGCTACAAGGGCGCCTTCCGTCCGCACGAGCTGCTGGAGGACCGCCCCGCGCTGGACGCGGCGCCTCAGTGGGTGGCGCCGCCCGAGGAGGGGTGAGGCACGCCGAGCGCCGCGCCGAAGTGCTGGAGCAGCCGGCGCGCGTATTCCTCCGGCGCCACGCGCGCGTACTGGCCATGGCCCGCGCCCTCGACGACCCAGAGTGACTTGGGCTCGCACGCGGCCTGGAAGAGGCTGGCCTGGAGCTTCGCGGGCGCGTCCGGGTCCACGTCGCCGTTGACCAGCAGCAGCGGCCGGCCGCCCAGCCGGCACATCCCGTCAATGGGGCGCACCGCGTCCACCGTCACGCCCGCGCGGCGCAGCGTCCACAGCACGGGCTCCGCGCTCAGCGCACCCCAGCGGCCATAGCCCGCGTAGATGTCCGCCTCCAGCGCGGGGTAGGCCCCCGCGGCGGCCACGGCCTTCACCCGCGCGTCCTCGCTGGCCACCAGCAGCGCCGTGGTGCCGCCCATGGAGAAGCCGAAGAGGCCCAGCCGTCCCGGGTCCACGTCCGGGCGCCGCGCGACGAAGTCCAGCGCCGCCGTCACGTCGCGCCGCTCCCGGTCTCCCCACGTCACCGTGTCGCCGCCGCTCTCGCCGTGCGCGCGCGAATCGAACAGCAGCACGCCGTAGCCCGCGCCCGCGAGCGTCCGGGCCTCGAAGAGCAGCTGCGCGCGGTTGTCCGCGAAGCCGTGCACCAGCACCACCGCGGCGCCGTTGCGTGAGGGCACGTACCAGCCCTTGAGCGGCACGCCGTCGGACGTGGTGAAGGCCACGTCCTCCAGCGGCGACAACGCCGCCTCCCTCAGGGGACGTGTCACTGGAACGGGCTGCGGATGCAGCAGGCCCTGGCCGATGCGGTGACCGTTGACCACGAGATACCCCGCGGCGGCGAGCAACACGCAGAGGGGCGCCAGCGCCATGAGGCAGCGGAAGTGGGTGCGTGTTTTCACGGATATCTAGAATTGGCTTGGAATAAAGCGAACCCTAGCTGAGCCGGGGGGTGGCGGAGCGAATGCAAGTTGGTTACACCGCAGGTGGGTCAGGTTGGAGCCGGGGGAGCCCTGTCACTCCGAAGGTTCTGGACCGCGGTGTCTCGAAGCGCGCGAGAGTGCGGGTGATGCTCGTAACGACACAGGGCGAGGCGCCTCCAGTAGCCGCGCGCAAGCGGGTGCTGTTCACGCTGGTGTTCCTGGGCTCGGGCGGCATCGAACGGTCCGTGTGCAACGTGCTGGCGGGGCTGGACCCCAGCCGGTTCGACACGAAGATGTTCTTCCACCACCGGCCCCATCCGAAGAGCCAGAGCGACCGGATTCCGCGACGCACCGAAGTCGTCTGGGGCACCGACGCCTTCGAGTATCGGCGGGGCATGTTGCCGCGCTTCTTCTGGCGGCTGGTGCGCGAGGCGCGCGACGTGGACGTCATCGTCGCGGGGCAGGAGGGCCGGGCGGCGCTGCTGGCGTGTCTGGTGGGGCGGCTCTTGCGCAAGCCCGTGGTGGGCATGATTCACTTCGACTGGGGCGCCTTCCACCTGGAGCAGCCCCGGCGGCAGCTCTGGGGCCTGCGGTGGCTCTACCCGCGCATGAGCCGCATCGTCGCGTGCGGCCACGATTCCGCGAAGGCCTTCCAGGACCTGGTGCCGGTGCGGCCGGAGCAGCTCCACGTCATCCCCAACTTCGTGGATGGCGACCGCGTGCGCGCCGCCGGTGAGCAGCCGCTGCCGGACTGGGCGGAGCCCCTCTTCCGCAAGCCCGTGGTCATCGCCGTGGGACGGCTGGAGCACCAGAAGGCCTTCGACGTGCTCATCCGGAGCCACGCGCTGATGCGCCAGGCCGGGGTGGACCAGCACCTGCTCATCCTGGGGGAGGGCTCGCTGGAGGCGGAGCTGAAGGCGCTGGTGAAGGCGCTGGGCGTGGAGGACTCCGTCTTCCTGCCGGGCTTCGCGCCCAACCCGCATGCGCTGATGCGGCGGGCGGCGGCCTTCGCCCTGTCCTCGCGCTTCGAGGGGCTGCCCATGGTGTTGCTGGAGGCGCTGGCCCTGGGCTGCCCCGTGGTCAGCACCGACTGCCCCTCCGGCCCCGCGGAGGTGCTGGAGCATGGCAAGCACGGCGCCCTGGTGCCCATGGAGCAGCCCCAGGCGCTGGCGGACGCCCTGGCGCGAATCGTCCAGGACGATGTGCACCGGGCCGACCTGTCCGCCCGGGCCCGGCGCCGCGCCGAGGAGCTGTCCGCCGACCGCGCCCTGAAGGACTGGGAGTCGCTGCTCGCGTCCCTCTGACAGAGGGAGAGGGGCCCGGCCCCTCGCCTTCCGGACGGGGGGATGAAGTGGGCCTCCGCCGGGGTTCTCTCCTACGGCTTCGGGCGCGGTCTCCGCGCGCTTCAAGGCGCAAGCCTTCGTCTGGAGGCCCGGCCGGGCGGCACCTGAGGTAGGAATCCCTTGCCGGCCCCCGGCTGCTTCACGAGGATTCACCCCCATCATGACGACGACGAACGAAACGCAGGGCCTGAACTTCCTCCAGGAAATCATCGAGGAAGACCGGCGGAAGGGAACGCACGCGGGCCGCGTGCACACCCGCTTCCCGCCCGAGCCCAACGGCTACCTCCACATCGGCCACGCCAAGTCCATCTGCCTCAACTTCGGGCTGGCGCAGCAATACGGAGGCAAGTGCAACCTGCGCTTCGACGACACCAACCCTGTCACCGAGGACACCGACTACGTCGAGTCCATCCAGCGTGACGTGAAGTGGCTGGGCTTCGAGTGGGCGGACCGGAAGTTCTTCGCGTCCGACTACTTCCCGAAGCTCTACGACTTCGCCGTGCAGCTCATCAAGCAGGGCAAGGCGTACGTGTGCAGCCTGTCCCCGGAGGAGATTCGCGAGTACCGCGGCGACTTCACCACGCCGGGGCGCAACAGCCCGTACCGCGAGCGCTCCGTGGAGGAGAACCTGGACCTGTTCCACCGCATGCGCGCGGGCGAGTTCTCCGACGGCCAGCACACCCTGCGGGCGAAGATTGACATGGCGTCGCCCAACCCCGTGCTGCGCGACCCGCCCATCTACCGCATCCGGCGCGCCCACCATCACCGCACCGGCGACGCGTGGCCCATCTACCCGCTCTACGACTTCGCGCACTGCCTGTCGGACGCGATTGAGGGCATCACCCACTCCATCTGTACGCTGGAGTTCGAGAACCGGCGCGTGCTGTACGACTGGATTGTCCGCAGCCTCGTCGCCGGGGACCGGCCGTACCAGTACGAGTTCAACCGGCTGAACCTCAACTACACGGTGATGAGCAAGCGCAAGCTGCTCAAGCTGGTGACGGAGGGCTTCGTGACGGGGTGGGATGACCCCCGGATGATGACGATCGCCGGCCTGCGCCGCCGTGGCTTCACCCCGGCGTCCATCCGGGACTTCGCCACGCGCGTGGGCGTGGGCAAGGCGCAGCAGCTCATCGACATGAGCCTGCTGGAGCTGTGCATCCGCGAGGACCTCAACGAGACGGCCCCGCGCGCCATGGCGGTGATGCGCCCGCTGAAGGTGGTGCTGGAGAACTACCCGGAGGGGCAGACGGAGCTGCTGGAGGTGCAGAACCACCCGCAGAAGCCGGAGCTGGGGACGCGCCAGGTGCCCTTCATGCGCGAGCTGTACATCGAGGCGGACGACTTCATGGAGGACCCGCCGAAGGGGTTCTTCCGGCTGGCGCCCGGCAAGGAGGTGCGGCTGCGCTCGGCGTACTTCATCAAGTGCGAGCAGGTCATCAAGGACGCCGCGGGCAACGTGGTGGAGCTGCGCTGTTCGTACGACGCGGCCACGCGCGGCGGCAACGCGCCGGACGGCCGCAAGGTGAAGGGCACGCTGCACTGGGTGCCGGGCAACGCGCCCGTCGCGGAGGTGCGCCTCTATGACCGGCTCTTCTCCGTGGAGGCGCCGGACGCGGACGAGGCCAAGGACTTCACCACGTTCCTCAACCCGGTCAGCCTGCAGACGCTGCGTGACGCCCGCGTCGAGCCGATGCTGGCGGATGCCGCCGTGGAGTCGCGCTACCAGTTCGAGCGCACCGGGTACTTCTACGTGGACCCGAAGGACTCGAAGCCGGGCAAGCCCGTCTTCAACCGCACGGTGACGCTGAAGGACTCGTGGACGAAGGAGCAGGCCAAGGGGAAGTAGTCCCTGGCGCGCGCCGCCTTCCGGGTGCCGCCCACGCTGGCGGCACCCGGCCCGGTGCTTTCGTCGGGAGGCTCGCGGCCTACCGCGTCGCGGCGGGCTGCTCGAGCGCCTTGAGCACCTTCACCGCGTTCTCGTTCTTGGGGTCCAGCTCCAGGGACTTGCGGTAGTGGGCGATGGCCTGTTCCTTGTCGCCGTGGGCGGCGTAGGCCTCGCCGAGGCTGTCGTAGCAGTTGGCCTCCTGGGGGAACATCTCCACGTTGAGCTTGAACACCTCGATGGCGTCCGCCACGCGCCCGCCGCGCAGGAGGTGGTAGCCCACCGTGTTCAACTGCGATTCGCCGAAGTCGTACTGGGCTCCCTTCGTCTGCTTCAGCGCGCGGTAGGTGGCGATGGCCTCGGCGGCGGAGCCCTTGCCGAGGGCTTCCACCAGCACCTTGCCGATGGGCATCCGCGCCGGCCGTGGGGCGATGCCATGGAGGATGCTCAGCACGCCGCCCGCGATCTCCTGGAGGCCGCCGTGGGACGCGTTGTCGAGCAGGATGACGACCTCCTTGCGCTCGGGCACGCGGACCAGCAGGGAGGAGAAGCCGTTGATGCCGCCGCTGTGGAAGATGCCCGGAACCTGCGTCTTGCCGTCATGCAGTTGCAGGGGAGCAATGACCCAGCCGAAGCCATGGTGCTGAAGGCCCGGGGTGAGCA
This sequence comes from Myxococcus sp. AM010, assembly GCF_013372585.1. Classification (NCBI taxonomy): domain Bacteria; kingdom Pseudomonadati; phylum Myxococcota; class Myxococcia; order Myxococcales; family Myxococcaceae; genus Myxococcus; species Myxococcus sp. AM010. The sequence continues at coordinate 17,502 of NZ_JABXEO010000099.1, read as the reverse complement.
TCTTCTGCTTGAGCTCCGCGGGCATCAGGGTGTCGCCGTAGAAGGCCCGGTCCCAGCGGTACAGGTCCTCCACCGTCGAGTACAGCGCGCCGGCGGCATAGGGCTGGCCCATGTCGAGGTAGGGCGCGTTGACGTACCCGCCTGGCGTGGACGTGTAGCCGCTGGCGCGCTTGGGCAGCACCGTGGCGGTGACGTCATAGCCGGAGTCGTTCATGCCCAGCGGCCCGAAGATGCGCGCCCGCACGGCCTGCGCATACGTCTGGCCGGTGAGCTGCTCGATGAGGGCGCCCAGCAGGTAGTAGCCGCAGTTGTTGTACGCGTACTTCGTGCCGGGCTCGAACGCCAGGTCGCCGCTGCAGGACTTCTTCACGAACTCCGCGACGCCGTAGGGGTTGACCGAGTCGGCCTTGAAGTGGGGGGCCGACGTGTAGCTGGGAATGCCGGAGGTGTGGTTCAGCAGGTGGGTGATGGTGACGCGCCCACCGGTGTCACCCCGGTAGTCCGGCAGGTGCTTCGTGATGGGGTCATCAAGCTGGAGCCTTCCCTCGGCGACGAGCTGCAGGATGACGGTCGCCGTGAAGGACTTGGTGATGGAGCCGATGCGGAACTTCGTGTCCGGCGCGTGGGGCACCTTCCACTCGAAATTCGCGGAGCCATAGCCCTTCTTGAGGAGGAGGCCTTGCTCATTGGCCACGAGCACCGTGCCGTTGAACAGGCCCTTCTGGTGGAACCCGCTGATGTACCGGTCCACCTCCTGCTTCCGGTTCGCCGCCTCCGCCAGCGACGCCACCAGCACCCATGCCACCACGACGCACCTGAGGCGTCCGCTCAGCCAGTTCATTCCGACCTCCCTCTCATCGCGGCCAGTACGTCTCCGTGGTCGGATGATTGCATCCGCTCTCCTCGGACGCGGGGAGGTGGCGCCGCTGGCGGAGGTTCAGTCCTTCGCCGCGGGCGCCTCGCGCGTCATCTCCACCATGGTGGGGCGCCACCCCAGCTTCGCGAACAGGCGCTGCGCGGTCGCGTTCCGCGCGGCGGTGTGGAGGACGACGCGCGGCACGCCCAGGGCCGTCAGGCGCTTCATCATCTCCTCCGCGAGCAGGACGCCCACGCCCGCGCCGCGGGCCTGCTCTTCCACCCAGAGGTCGTGGAAGCCGCCGCTGCGGTCCAGCAGGGCATTCCAGTCCACGCCCTCCACGCGGCCGTAGGCGTAGCCCACGAGCTCGCCGTCCAGCTCCGCGACCAGGACAACGGCGTCGGGCTTCCTCGCCTCGCGGCCCAGCCACCAGCGGTAGCCCGACTCCACGTCGTCCGGGAGCATGAAGCGCGCGGAGTCGAAGGCGTGGTGCTGCCGGGCGAGCGCCGCGCCCATGCGGCCCAGGGCGGGCTCATCCGAGGACCTGGCGGGACGGAGGGTGACGGGCATGGCGGCTCCAAGCGGTGGGACGGCCCCTTCCTATAACGGGCTTCTTCACCGAGCGATGGCCTTGTCGGAATGCGCGGCTTGGCGGCGTGGCCACGAGACAACATTGTTGACGAGGAAGGGCGTCCAGAAGCCGTTGGTGGACGGGAGGCACGCCAACGGGGAGGGCGCCTCGTTGCCTCCTTGCGCTGGACGCGACCCTCCCATGGACCACCTGGAAGACAGCACTTGGATGTCGGCTCCGCTCGCCCGGGAAGAGGGCACGCGGCCCGAAGGGTATGCCTTCGCGGACGAAGAGGGTGGCAGCCCGCTCGGCATCCTGGAGGCGGTCTTCCTCAGCATGGGAGATGGCGTGTCGGTGGTGAACCGGCACGGCCGGTTCATCCTCCTCAACCCGATGGCCCAGCAGATGTTCGGCGCCCTGCCTCCGCCGCAGATGCCAATGTCCCAGTGGTCGAAGTACTTCGGGCTCTACCTCCCCGACACCGTGACGCCCTATCCCACCGAGCAGCTGCCGCTCAGCCGCGCCCTGCTGCGTGGCGAGGCGGTGGACCAGGCGGAGCTCTACGTCCGCAACGCCCGCCACCCCAAGGGGCTCTGGCTGCTGGTGGGCGCGCGAGTGCTCACCGACCCGGCGGGAGATGCGTACGGCGCGGTGTCCGTGTTCCGGGACATCACCGCCATCAAACAGACGGAGGCCGCGCTTCGCGCGGAGGAGGAGAAGTTCCGCAGCCTCTACAAGCACACGCCCGCGATGATGCACTCCATCGACCCAAAGGGCCGGCTGCTCAGCGTCAGCGAGTTCTGGCTGCGCACCCTGGGCTATTCGCGCGAGGAGGTCCTGGGCCGCCGCTCCGTGGACTTCTTCACGCCGGAGTCTCGCCGGTACGCGACCGAGCACGTCCTGCCAGCGTTCTACAAGACGGGCATCTGCAAGGACGTGCCGTACCAGATTCTGAAGAAGAACGGCGAGGTGGTCGACGTCCTCCTCTCCGCCATCTCGGAGCGGGACGCGTCGGGCCGGATGGTTCGTTCGCTCGCGGTGCTGACCGACGTGACGGAGCGCAAGCGCGCCGAGGACGCGCTCGCCGAGAGCGAGAAGCGGCTGCGCGCCATCCTGGACAACGCCAACGCCGTGTTCTTCATCCTCGACCGACAGGAGCGCTACATCTTCGTGAACCGCGAGTGGGAGCGGCTCTTCCACCACACGCTCCAGGAGGTCGCTGGCAAGTCCACGTTGGACCTCTTCTCCGGGCCGCTGGCGGCGCGCTTCCATGAGACGAGCCAGGCTGTCTTCACCACCGGGGAGCTCGTCCAGCGGGAGGAGCGCATCCCCCTGGAAGACGGCGTCCACACCCACCTCACGCAGAAGTTCCCGCTCATCGACTCGTCGGGCACGATGTACGCGCTGTGCGGCATCTCCACCGACGTCACCGAGCTCAAGCAGCTGGAGCTGGGGCAGCGCTTCCTGTCGGAGGCCAGCCAGGCGCTGGTGACGTCGCTCGACTCGGAGACCACGCTCCAGCGCGTGGCGGAGTTGTCCGTCCCTACCTTGGGCGAGCTGTGCGTCGTCTCCCTGTTGGACAAGGACGCGGCGCTGCGCCCCGTGGCCGTGGCCGCCAGTTCACCCGAAGGGGGCCGCACCGTTCGCGAGTTCCTCCAGGCCCATCCCCCCGCCTCCAGTCGGCGGGAGGGGCCCTACGGGGTGCTGGAGACGGGACGCTCGGAGTCGTCCCCGGATGCCGTGGGCTTGCTGGACCCGGAGGGGCTCCAGGACGAGCGGTGGAGCGCGGTGAGGGCGCTGAGCGCTCGGGCCGCCCTGAATGTCCCGCTGCGGGCGCGGGGCCCCATCCTGGGCGTGCTGTCCGTCGTCTCGGCGCAGCCGGGGCGTCCGTATGGCCCCCGCGAATGGGCATTGGCCGAGGAGCTGGGGCAGCGCGCCGCCTTCGCCATCGAGAACGCCGAGCTCTATCGCAAGGCCCAGGAGTCCATCCGCGGTCGCGACGAGTTCCTGTCGATTGCCTCGCATGAGCTGAAGACGCCCGTCACCTCCATGAAGCTGCGCGTGCAGCAGCTGACGCGCACCCTGACTCGGCAGGAGTCCGGCCAGATTCCCGTGGAGAAGGTGGCCGCCATGCTGGATGTCTTCGGGGACCAGCTCCGGCGGCTGTCGCACCTGGTGGAGCACCTGCTGGACGTGTCGCGCGTCAACGAGAGCCAGGTGGACCTGCGGCGCGAGGACATGGACCTGGCGGCGGTGGCCCGCGACGTCACGGGACACCTGCGGGGGCAGATGGGCCGGGCGGGCTGCGTGTTCAAGCTGGTGGCGCCCGCGCCTGTCCTGGGGCGGTGGGATCGGCTCCGGATAGAGCAGGTGATGATCAACCTGCTGACCAACGCGCTGAAGTACGGCGCGGGCGCGCCCATCCGCATGGAGGTGTCCCGCGTCGGGGAGGACGCTCGCATCCGCATCCAGGACCATGGCATGGGCATTCCCCTGGAGGCACAGTCGCGCATCTTCGAGCGCTTCGAGCGCGCCGCGTCCCGCAACTACGGAGGCCTGGGGTTGGGGCTCTTCATCACCCGGCGGCTCGTGGAGGCGCACGGCGGGACGATTCGCGTCGAAAGCCTGCCCGGGAAGGGCGCCACCTTCATCGTCGACCTCCCTCCGGAGCCCGCGCACCCGTGACTGGAGGCGCACGGAGGGGCAGACTGTGGCCACTGCATGCACACGCTCGACGCCGAACTCGACACCGCCCGCCGCGTTGCCCGCCAGGCGGGCGCCATCCTCCTGGAGGTCTACGCCACGCGCTTCGCCGTCCATGACAAGGCGGATGGCATGGGGCCCGTCACCGAGGCCGACGAGCGCGCCAACGCCTTCATCGTGGAAGCGCTGCGCGCCGCCTTCCCGTCGGACGGCGTGGTGGCCGAGGAGTCCGACAACACCTCCGGCGCGAGCCGCTTCGAGCGCTGCTGGTTCGTGGACCCCATGGACGGCACGCAGGAGTTCGTCAACCGCAACGGGGAGTTCGCCATCCACATCGGGCTCGCCATCGCGGGGAAGGCCACGCTGGGCGTCGTGTACCGGCCCGTCGGAGACACGCTGTACGGGGGCGTGGTGGGGCAGGGCGGCTTCGTGGAGGACGCGAAGGGGCGCCGTGCCCTGCGGGTGTCGGACACGGCGGAGCCGTCCGCGCTGCGGCTGGTGGTGTCCCGCTCACACCGCTCGCGCCTGACGGACGCGGTGGCCCGGCGGCTGGGCATCACCCATGAGCAGGCGTGTGGTTCGGTGGGCCTCAAGTGCGGCCTGCTGGCGGAGGCCGCTTGCGACCTCTACCTGCACGTCAGCGACAAGAGCTACCGCTGGGACAACTGCGCCCCCGAAGCCGTGCTGCGCGCGGCGGGCGGCATCCTCACGGACCTGGGTGGGACGCCGTATGCCTATGACGGTTCGGAGCTCCAGAACCGCCGAGGGCTGCTGGCCTGCAACGCCGCCGCCTTCGAGCGCGTGGCGCCCGTGGTGGCCGGGTTCGCCCGCGAGGCCGGCCTCCTTCGCTGAGGCCTCGCGGACGGGCGCGCGCGTCAGGACGCCGTCGTCTCGCAGCGCTGGATGATGGTGCGAAGTTGGGACTGCACGCCGGACAGCATGCTGCGCAGCCGCGCGTGGCGGAGCGAGCCGGCCAGCGCGTTGGAGAGGGCCTGGAGCACGGAGACCTCCATCGGCGGCCACTGGCGCTCCGTCCTGCAGTCGTCGAAGCCCACGAAGCCCCACCACTCGCCGCCCACGGTGATGGGGCAGACCAGCAGCGAACGGATGTCCTGGCTCTCCAGCAGCTCCCGGGCGGGCGACGCGAACTCCCGGGGCGGTCCCTGGATGGCCTTGCCCGAGGACAGCGGCCCGACCCAGGAGGGGAGGACCTCCGCGTAGGAGACGTTCTGGAGCTCGGGGTTGTCCAACTGCGCGGAGGCCGCGGCCGCGGTCCACTCGTAGCGCTGGTGGCACAGCGCCTCGCCCGTGGGGCTGGTGGCGTTCTCGAAGATGTAGACGCGGTCGACGTCGAGCGCGACGCCCACCTTGCCCAGGGCCTCCGAGACGGTCGCGGTCTCGAAGCCGCGCTCCAGGAGCAGCTGCGACACGTTCATGATTGCTGCGAAAGCCTTCGAGGCCATGGGGTCTGCTCCAGGTGGGGGCGCCTGTTGTCTTGCAGGTCGGGGGGAACCTGGAGCGGAGCGTTGCATGCGGGCGCACCCATGGGTCAAGGCACGGTGTGCGCGGCGCCGTGGACTCGCACCGGGAGTCGTCAGCCCTGCTCCACGGCGCGTCGCAGCTCGGCGAAAAGGCGGCCCAGCGCGTCCAGTTGGTAGTGCGCGTTGAGCCCGCTGGGATTGGGAAGCACCCACAAGCGCGTGTCGCCCAGGCGCTCGGGTTGCGAGCCCAGCGCGGCCTTGGGACGGCCAAAGGCGATGCGGTAGGCGCTCACGCCCAGCACCGCGAGGTAGCGGGGCTGGTAGCGCGCCACCTTGGCGTCCAGCGCCTTCGCGCCCTGGGCCAGCTCGGCGGGGTTCAGCAGGTCCGCGGTGGCGGTGGCGCGGTCCACCACGTTGGTGATGCCGTAGCCCAGCGCGAGCAAGGCGGCCTGCTCCGTGGGCTGGAACGTGTGCGGGGTGATGCCCGCGGCGTGCAGCGTGGGCCAGAAGCGGTTGCCGGGCCGCGCGAAGTGGTAGCCCACCACCGCGGAGTAGAGGCTGGGGTTGATGCCACAAAAGAGCACGCGCAGCCGGGGCGCGATGACGTCCGGCATGGTGCGACCGGTGGCTGCGTCCAGCTCATCTCGTGAGGGGCGACGGAGCGGAGTCATGGGGGCGCATCTTCGCGAGCCTACCTGGGAAGGCAACCCCCTAGGGCCCCATGCGGCGGGTGGGGTGTTGCCCGTGGGACGGAGCGACCTGGCGCGCTCGGGTGGCTGGCGAAGGCGCGTGGGGTGGGGCAGGCTCTGCGCTTTCGCGTCCATGCACCCAGGAGGCTCTTCGCAATGCCACACATCGTCACCCTGACGCTCAACCCGACCATTGACGTGGCCACGTCCGTGCCGGAGGTCACCCCGGAGCACAAGCTGCGCTGTGGCCCCGTGAGCAGGGACCCGGGTGGGGGCGGCATCAACGTGGCGCGGGTGGTGCGGGAGCTGGGCGGTGAGTCCATCGCCGTCTACACGCGGGGCGGGGCCACCGGGAGCCTGCTGGAGGAGCTCCTGGAGGCCAAGGGGTTGCTGCGCCGCTCCGTGCCGTTGCGGGACGGGACCCGGGAGAGCTTCACGGTGGCGGAGGGCACGGGGGCGCGCGAGTACCGCTTCATCCTGCCGGGGCCCACGCTGTCCGAGCTCGAGTGGCAGCGCTGCCTCGACGCATTGGAGGACGTGGCAGTGGGCGCGGCCTTCATCGTCGCCAGCGGCAGCCTGGCGCCCGGCGTGCCGGAGGACTTCTATGCCCGCGTGGCCCGGCTGGGGAAGCGCCTGGGCGTGCGCGTGGTGGTGGACACCAACGGGCCGCCGCTGCGGGCCGCGCTGGAAGAGGGCGTGTTCATGGCCAAGCCCAACCGCCGCGAGCTGCGGGACTTGAGCGGCGTGTCAACGGAGGACTTCGCCACCCAGGCCGCCGCGGCCCGCGAGCTGGTGGCCCAGGGCCGCGCCGAGGTGCTGGCGGTGTCCATGGGCGCGGACGGCGCGCTGGTGACGACGCGCTCCGCCCAGTTCCGGGCCACGCCGCCTCCGGTGCGGACGCGCAGCTCGGTGGGCGCGGGTGACAGCTTTGTCGCGGGGATGACGCTCGCGCTCGCGCGGGGCCAGCCCACGGAGGACGCGCTGCGCTGGGGCATCGCCTCCGGGACGGCCGCGCTGCTCACCCAGGGAACGGACCTGTGCTGCCGGGCGGACGTGGAGCGGCTCTTCGCCCAGGTGAAGGCGGAGCCGGTGTCGCGTCCGTAGGCGTCCGTGCCGCCGTGAGAGAGGGCTCGTCCCCTCTCTCTCGGGGTGGAGCGGGCAAGCTCGGGCGGCGGGAAGGCCTGGGTGTTAATTCGACGGGCATGGCTTTCCAAGACCGCTCGAACGCACTGCAGGCGCTAGAGGCCGAGTTCCAGACGGAGAAGGCCTCCTCGCTCCGGAAATTGGAAGTGAAGCTGGAGGAGACGCTGCGGGAGCTGTCCGAGGTGGAACGTCAACTGAGCTCCCCCCCGACCGCCGATCGGCGCGCGCGGATTGCCCGCCACCAGGCCCTGCGCAAGGAAGCCGAGCACCAGCGCTGGTGCTTCATGGTGCAGCGGGAGGCGTGTGGCTTCGTCAGCCACGACGACCTCGACCTGTACTACCCACTGCCTCCGTCCTGGAGGGAGTGAGCGCGGCTCAGCTCGTGGTGCGCCAGGCGGCCACCGCGAACAGGAGCCAGCCGGCGAGGAAGCCCAGGCCGCCTATCGGGGTGATGGCCCCCAGCACGCGCACGCCGGAGAGCGCGAGCGCATAGAGGCTGCCAGAGAACAGGACGATGCCCACCAGCATCGCCCAGCCGGCGCCGTTGAGCAGGGACGAGGGGCGGAGGTGCCCCAGCAAGCCCACGGCCACCAGTCCCAGCGCGTGGTACATGTGGTAGCGCGCGCCCGTCTCGAAGATGACCTGGAGGTCTTGGGGCAGCCGGCTTCGCAGCGCATGCGCGCCGAAGGCCCCCGCGCTGACGGAGAGGAACGCGTTCACGGCACCCAGGACGAGCCACCACCGCATCATCGTTCGCCTTTCATCGTGAGTCGGACTGGTGCACGCTACACCGCCGTAGCCGGAGCGTCCTGGCCGACATCAACACCTGGGGCGCTCATAACAGAATGACCTCACCCAACTTCATTCCTTCCACGAAGCCGCTTCCCTTCGAGCTGCACCCGTCCTCCATCCAGGGCCTGGGCGCCTTCGCCATCCGCCGCATCCGCAAGGGCACGCGCATCATCGAGTACCTCGGTGAGCGCATCACCCAGGCAGAGGCGGACACCCGCTACGACGACGAGGCGATGGCGCGGCACCACACGTTCCTGTTCAACCTCGACAAGCGGACGGTGCTGGACGCGGGGACGGTTCACAACGAGGCGCGCTACATCAACCACTCGTGTGCGCCCAACTGCGAAGCCCTCATCGACAAGGGCCACATCTACATCTACGCCCTCACCACCATCGAGCCCGGTGATGAGCTGGTGTACGACTACGGCTACGAGCGCACCGAGGACATGGGGCCGGACGCCGAGGCGCTCTACGTCTGCCGCTGCGGCGCGCCCCAGTGCCGGGGCACCATCCTGGCCCCGGAGAAGAAGGCGCCGGCCCGGAAGAAGCCCGCCGGGAAGTCCGCGTCGAAGTCCAAGTCCCGGAGCAAGAAGGACGCGGGGGCCAAGAAGGCGGCGGGGAAGAAGTCCTCCGCCGACACCCGCAAGTCGACGAAGCGGGCGAAGTCGCCCAGCCGCAAGCGTGCGGGCTGAACCTGTTCGCGGGGGCCGCGCCCTCCCCATGCGGGAGGGCCTGACCTCCTGCGAAGGCCTTGGGGCTTCGTTGACGGAGTGGGGGGCTGGCGAGGTGCCCGATATCGGTGAGGCAAGTCGTCCGGGACATGCGTGCCCCGGCGTAGACTCCTCCGCGTGAACGACGTCCTCCATTTCCTGCTCACCGAATCCGCCGAGCCCACCGTCCTCGACTCCGTGGAGGACTGGTGGCGGCGTCACCTGGCGCTGTCCTCCCGCTTCACCGCGCCCGCCGACCTGGCGCTGGCCGGGGGCTTCCTCGCGGACCGGCTGGGGTTCGCCTTCGCGTCCGGCTACCACGCCGCGCACCGGTGCTTGTTCCCGGCGCTTCCTGCCGAACGTCCCATTGCCCTGTGCGCCACGGAGCCGGGCGGCGCGCATCCCAACGCCATCGAGACACGGCTGACGGAGACCGGCGCGGGCCTGCGCCTGTCGGGCACCAAGACGTTCGTCACGCTGGGCACGCGCGCGGAGCTGCTGCTGGTGGTGGCTTCAGAGGGGCAGGACGCCCAGGGCCGCAACCGCCTGCGCATGGTGGCCGTGGACGCGAAGCGGCCCGGTGTACGGCTGACCGCGCTCCCGGAGCTGCCCTTCATCCCCGAGGTGCCCCACGCGGAGCTGTCGCTGGCGGACGTGGCGGTGGCCCCGGAGGACGTGCTGCCCGGAGACGGCTACGCGCGCTACCTCAAGCCCTTCCGCACCGTGGAGGACTGCCACGTCCAGCTCGCGATGCTGGGCTGGCTGCTCCAGGTGGGGCGCCGCTTCGGTTGGCCGGACGACGTGCGCGAGGAGCTGCTCGCCCTGGCGGTGATGATGCGAGGACTGGCTCAACTGGATCCGGAGGCGGCGTCCACGCACATCGCCCTGGGCGGCGGGCTCGCGTTGACGAAGCGCGCGGTGCTGGAGCGGTGCGAGCCGCTCTGGGCCGCCGCGGATGCGATCACGCAAGCGCGCTGGACCCGGGACCGCGTGCTGCTGGGCGTCGCCGGCAAGGTGCGCGCGAAGCGGCTGGTGGCGGCCCGGCAGCGTCTCCAGGACGCTTGAAAACGAAGGGCCAGGACTCCACGAAGGAGTGCCCGGCCCCGGTGCTACCGCTGCGTGGTGGCGGTGCTCAGTAGCGCCCGCCGCCCACGGCGGAGACGATGGCGGAGAGGACGCGGTTCTCCACGCCCCACACGGCCTTGTTCAGGCCCTTGATGCCCGCGCCTCGCAGGTAGTCGGTGAAGTCGTGCAGCGCGGTGGAGCGCTGCATGCCCTCGCCCTTGGCCGCGTAGAGCAGCGGCGTGTTGGGCGCGCCCGTCAGGCCCAGGTCCGGCACGGCCTCGGACAGCTTCTGCGGGTCGATGCCCGTCGCGGCGGACATCATCGCCACGGTGAACTTGTGCACCGGCAGGTCGCGCACGTTCGGGACCTTCTTGTAGACCTTCGCCTTCGTCTTCTCGTCGCTGGCGAGGCTCTCCAGCGGCACGTTCGCCATGGCGATGAGCTGCTCGTTCGTCACGTGCTTGCTGTCGAGGATGGCCCGGCTGAACAGGCTGGCCGCGGTGTCACCCTTGATGGTGATGTTGTTCGCGTCCGGGTTCGACTGGAGCCGCGACACCATGGACCGCACCGCGCGGCCCACCTCGGTGTCCGGGCCCCCACGCCACGCGCCGGGAATCGGCTGCGCCGCCACGGCCGGGCGCGCCCGGGCCGCGGACTCGAAGGAGTTCACCTGCGTGTGGCCGACGGCGGTGGCACGGGCCACGTTGGCCGCCTGCCGAGCCTCCGGCTGGGCCCGCTCGGGCGCGGTGGTGGGGTTCGAGATGACGCGGGGGCGGCTGTCGATGCGGGACATGGCCAGGGGGCTCCGGGAAAATCAGCTTGTCGGTGATTATCGCAAGTCAGCTGTAAAGGTTGCGTGGGGCGCTATGTTCCACCGCGATGAAGGCCTTCCCCAAAGAGTTCGCTGACTGGCTGACCCCCCGAGGCCGCCGCATCCTCGACGGCAAGGCGCGTGACGTGGTGGGCGCGCTGCTCGACCCGGCGCGCCCCTTCGTGTCGCTCCAGGGGGTCATCGACCCTCGCCGTGCCGCCGCATGCCGCGATGCGTTGGACGCCGCGATGCGCGAGACGATGGTGCCCATGGAGGACCCGATTCCGGCGGACTCCATCTCCGGGCAGACGATGAACTACATGGAGCTGCTGCCCAAGACGGTGCGGGTGAGCACGGCGTTGCTGGAGAGCCGCCGCTCCCGCTCGTGGCGCGCGGCGGAGTCCGTGGGGCTGACCGACATGCTGCGCTCGGACACCTTCGCCGGGTTCGCCGCGGCGGTGACGGGCCGGGCGCTGCGGCGCAAGTGGGGCATCCAGGCGCTGTGCTACGGGCCGGGGGACTACTCCGGGCCCCACAATGACCACCACCCGGAGGAGCCCGAGGCCCGGGACGGCTACGTGGACATGCACATCAGCCTCACGCTGCCGGGGGTGGACCACCAGTACCTCGTCTATGCCCAGGACGGGCACCTCTCCGAGATGACGCGCGTCAGCACCGTGGGCGGCATCACCGTGTATCGGCTGCCTTTCTGGCACTACACGACGCCGCTGCTGGCCCGGAAGGGGAAGGAGGCGGCGTCCCGCAGGTGGGTGTTGTTGGGCACCTTCCTGGACGCGGCCCCGGGGGCCCGGCCCGCGACCACCATCCTCCCCGCACGGGCTCCCGAGAAACGCCCGCCCGCCCGGTAGGCGGGTGACTTTCGGGAGTGGCGGCGGGGCCGGACGGCGTTAGCTTGGGGCGCCCTATGAGCCCCACCGATACCGACGCCCTGGCCGGAGACCTCCTCGAGTACATCGACGCCTCGCCCACGCCGTACCACGCGGTGCGCGAGTCGGCCCGCCGTCTGACGCAGGCGGGCTACCGCCAGTTGGACGAGCGCGAGCCCTGGACGCTGGAGCCCGGCGCCCGCGTGTTCATCACGCGGGGGGACACGAGCATCGCCGCCTTCCACCTGGGCACCCAGCCCGTGGACCGGGCGGGCTTCCGGCTGGTGGGTTCGCACACGGACTCTCCCAACCTGCGGGTGAAGCCGAACGCGGCGGTGACGAAGAACGGCTACCAGCAGCTCGGCGTGGAAGTCTACGGCGGGGTGCTGCTGCACACCTGGACGGACCGTGACTTGTCGCTCGCCGGCCGCGTCATGGTGATGGTGGAGGGCCGCCCGCAGCGGCACCTGGTGGACTTCCGCCGGCCGCTGCTGCGCGTGCCCAACCTGGCCATCCACCTCAACCGCGGGGTGAACTCGGAGGGGGTCAAGCTGAACGCGCAGGAGCACATGGTGCCGGTGCTGGGCCTGGAGCGCGCGGGCGCCGCGGAGCTGCACGGGCTGCTGCTGGAGGAACTGGCCAAGGGCGGCGTGAAGGCGCAGGCGGGGGACATCCTCGGCTACGACTTGTGCCTCTATGACTTGCAGCCGTCCATCCGCTCGGGCGCGCACGGCGAGTTCCTCCACGCGCCGCGCCTGGACAACCTGGCCAGCTGCCACGCCAGCCTGTCCGCGCTGCTCTCCAGCAGCGCCTCGCGCGAGGCCACCAGCGGCGTCATCCTGTTCGACCACGAGGAGGTGGGCAGCCGCAGCGCGCAGGGCGCCGCGTCCCCCTTCCTGCGCACGCTGCTGGAGCGCCTGACGCTGGCGCACTCCGACGGCAAGCCGGACGCGTTCCACCGCGCCATCGCGCACTCGTTCCTGGTGAGCGCGGACATGGCGCACGCCATCCACCCCAACTACGCGTCCATGCACGAGCCCAAGCACCAGCCGCACATGGGCGCGGGCCCGGTCATCAAGTCGAACGCGAATCAGTCCTACGCCACGGATGGCGAGTCGTGGGCCTTCTTCACGGCGCTGTGCCGCGAGGCCGGCGTGACGCCGCAGCACTTCGTCACCCGCACGGACCTGGGCTGCGGCAGCACCATTGGGCCCATCTCCGCGGGGCAGCTCGGCATCCGCACGGTGGACGTGGGCAACCCCATGCTGTCCATGCACTCCATCCGGGAGATGGCGTGCGCCACCGACGTGGCGCAGATGGTGGCCGTGCTGAGCCGCCTCTTCGCGTAGTCCCGCTGCCGCTCAGGAGACCGCGAGCGTCAGCCGGCGCTCGCGGGCTTCCGTCAGCGTGTGCGCGTCCAGCAGCACCGCCGTCTTCTCCGGTGGAGACAGCGGCTCCACGTCGTCGCCCAGCAGCTTGCGCCGCGCGGAGGCCAGCGCCATGGGCACGGCGGCCGGCGAGGGCTGGGACTCCAGCAGCGCCAGGTGCAGCGCGTGCGCCTTGGCATCGGAGAGGACGTGGTCCACCGCGTCCCGCACCGGCTCCAGCGCGTGCTCCTCGGCCACCGCTTGCGCCCGCGCCAGCACGCGCGGCGGCTCCGTCTCCTCGGGGATGACGAGCAGGCCCAGCCGCTCCAGCCACAGCCCCAGCGACGCGCGGGACGTGAAGACGGAGAGGGGGATGGACAGCAGCAGCCCGGCCACGACGGGCGACAGCCACAGCAGCAGCCCGGGCGACAGGAAGAACGCCACCGCTGACAGCACCCCGCCCACGGTGGTGTGAACAGCGTGCCGGCGGGCGGCCTCGGACCAGGGCAGGTCGGCGTCGTCGCGCTGCTGGCTGGACCACGTCACCTTGTAGCCGAGCAGCGTGCCGAAGACGAAGTGCGACTGGAACAGCATCATCACTGGCGCCATCAGCGTGGCCAGCACGCTCTCCAGCACCACGCTCAGCACCAGCCGCACCCGGCCGCCCATCCGCGCCGAGTCCCGCGAGCTGGCCAGCGCCAGCAGCAGCCCGAAGCACTTGGGCGCGAACAGCATGGCCATGGACACGGAGAACAGCCGCACCGCGCCCGTGGTGTCGAACGCCAGCGCCTCCGGGCCCAGGTCCTCCAGCAGGTGCGGGTTGGAGAACGACAGCCACCCGTCGTAGAGGCCGGCGATCAGCCCGGACATCAGGAACAGCAGCCACAGCGGGGACGCCGCGTAGGACATCACCCCCATCAGGAAGTGGCCCCGGCTGATGGGGTGCAGGCCGCCCGCGGCCACCAGGCTCAGGTGCTGGAGGTTGCCCTGGCACCAGCGCCTGTCTCGCTGCGCGTAGTCCAGCAGGCTCGGGGGCGGCTGCTCGAAGCTGCCGCCCAGCTCCGTCACCAGCCACACGGTGTAGCCGGCGCGGCGCATCAGCGCGGCCTCCACGAAGTCGTGGCTGAGGATGTGGCCGCCGAAGGGCTGCTGCCCGGGGAGCACGGGCAGGCCGCAGTGCTGGATGAAGGCCTCCGTGCGGATGATGGCGTTGTGGCCCCAGTAGTTGGACTCACCTAGCTGCCACGCCGCCGCGCCCGCGGCCACCACCGGCCCGTACACGCGCCCGGCGAACTGCTGCAGCCGGGCGAAGAGGGTGCTGCGGCCCACGTTCAGCGGCGGCGCCTGGAGGATGCCCGCGCGCGGGTTGAGCTCCATCAGCCGCGCCATCGTCACCAGCGTGCGGCCGTCCATCAGGCTGTCGGCGTCCAGCACAATCGTGAAGTCGTAGTGGCGTCCCCAGCGTTCGCAGAAGTCCTGGAGGTTGCCGGCCTTCTTGCCGGTGTTGTCCGTGCGGCGCCGGTAGAAGATGCGCCCCTGGCCGCCCACGCGGCGGCACAGGTCGGCCCAGGCGAGTTCCTCGGCGATCCACGCCTCCGGGCGGGTGGAGTCGCTGAGGATGTAGAAGTCGAAGGCGTCCAGCTGCCCGGTGGCCTCCACGGACTCGTAGGTGGCCTGCACGTTGGCGAAGACGGAGGCCGGGTCCTCGTTGTGGATTGGCATCACGACAGACGTCCGCGCGGTGAGCCGCGTGGCGGACTCCTCCGCCGTGGGCCAGCGCAGGCCGGGCAGCCGCTTGCTCACGGCGAGCTGGAGGAACCCCGCCACCGCCGTCCAGAAGGACAGGGCAATCCACCCGAAGCACAGCGCGAAGAGCACCAGCAGCGCGCCTTCGGGGATGGTGGTTCCGCGCGCGCTCAGCAGGCGGTGCATCTCCCAGATGCCCCCGAGGGTGGACACGGCGGCCAGGCCCAGGACGAAGAGGCGCCGGATGCCGGCGCTCTCCGGGGAGAACGAATGAGCGTGCATGGCGGAACCTCGCGAGGAATCTCCCGGAGCGGGAGGCGACGTCAGCGGGAGATGGACATGTCCGGCTGGCCGGCTCGCAGCCAGCGGCGCAGGCGTTCGCCCAGCGGCCACAGCACGAGCTGCTGCTCCGGCATCAGCGTGGCGACCTGCGCTGGCACCGGCACCGGCACCGCGGCGCGCAGGGCGCGGGACAGCTCGCGCGGCACCGCGTCCCGGGTGAGCACGGCGGCGCCGAAGCGCGCGCCGTCGCTGAGGACGAAGGCGGCGCGGCCACGCGTCAGCAACCGGCCCTCGCCCACCACGTCCATGTCCAGCACGCGCGTCAGCCAAGTCTCCACGCGGGCACGGGCCAGGGCCACGGCGGCCTGCGGCTTCACGTTGGACGCGGTGACCCCCTCCAGCGCCCAGGCGGCCAGCGCGGCCAGGTCCTCGGCGGCTTCGAAGCCGAAGCCCTGGAAGAAGGCGTCGAGCGCCACGCACGTCTCCGGACGGACCCAGTCGGTCGTCACGGAGGGGCAGGTGTTCGGCGTCGTCACGGAATCCATAGATAACTCCAGGTCTCGGTGAGGGTCTCCGAACCGCGCCGCAGGAACGCGCGCAGCTCGATGGGTTCACTGGTGCCCTCGGGCTCCAGTTCGAAGGTGGTGCGCCAACCACCGGAGGGTTCATGGCGCTGGATGGTGGAGCGCAGCACCTGGCCCTTGGCCGCGGTGATGACCGCTTCCACCGGCCCGTCCTCGGCGCGGGCGGTACGCGAGAAGTCGAGGATGAACCGGCGCGTGGCCGGCGTGACGCCTTCGCCCACGGGCATGCCCGGGGTGATGGCGGAGGTGATGCGCGTCGAGGTGACGACGCCGCCCGTGCTCTCCCAGGGCGACTTCGCGCCCCAGTGCAGGCGGTAGGCCACGCGCAGCGGCGTGCCGGGGGTGAGCGGCGCGTCCGGCACCCAGAAGGCGACGATGTTGTCGTGCGTCTCGTCCGGCGTCGGAATCTCCACCAGCCGCACCGCGCCGGGGCCCCACTCGCCCACGGGCTCCACCCACGCGCTGGGGCGGCGCTCGTAGCGGGCCTCCAGGTCCTCGTAGTTGTGGAAGGCCGTGTCGCGCTGCAGCAGGCCGAAGGCGCGCGGGTTCTCCGCGCGGAAGCTGGAGGTGCGCACCTGCCGCGGGTTCTGCAGCGGGCGCCACAGCTGCTCGCCGTCCCTGGACCAGACGAGGAGGCCGTCCGAGTCGTGGACCTCCGGCCGGAAGTCGTCGAACTTCGCGCGGTCGTTCTCACCGAACAGGTACATGCTGGTGAGCGGCGCCACGCCCAGGTTGTCGATGGTGCGGCGCGAGAAGAGGGTGGCCTGCACCTCCATCACCGTGTTCGAGCCCGGGGTGAGGGTGAAGCGGTACGCCCCGGTGATGCTGGGGCCGTCCATCAACGCGTGCACCACCACCTGGTCCGCGCCGGAGGCCGGGCGCTCCAGCCAGAACTCACGAAACTCCGGGAACTCCTCGGGGCTCGGCTGCGCGGTGTCGATGGCGATGCCCCGCGCGGAGAGGCCGTAGAGGTTGCCCTGCCCCAGCGAGCGGAAGTAGCTGGCGCCCTGGAACACCGCGAGCTCGTCGAAGATGTCCGGGCGGTTGAGCGGGTGGTGGAAGCGCAGGCCCGCGAAGCCGTCCACGCCGCTGCGAGGCAGGGACGCCTTGTTGACGACCTTGCCGTAGCTGAAGAGGTCCTGGGAGAAGCGCAGCGGCTGCGAGCGGCCCGCCTCCACGACGTTCATCACCACCGGGGACTGGAACAGGAAGCCCGGGTGGAAGAACTGCACCTGGAAGGGCAGGCCCGCGTCGCGCCAGTGCGCGCGCTCCGGACGGAAGCGGATGTCGCGGTACTGGTCGTAGCTGAGCTGCGTGTACGCCTTCGGCAGCGACTTCGGCGGCGCCTGATAGGGCCTGGCCGCCAGCGTCCGCGCGCGCTCCACCACCGTCTGCGTGGAGAAGGCCGCCGTACCCTTCGTGGCCGCGCGCTGGGCCTTGGCCGGCGGCGCCGCCACGGCGGCGCCGCTCGACGCCACCGCCATGGCACACAGCCACGGCGCACCCAGCTTCAACGCTTTCTGCCGCAACGACGTCACGTCCGAGCGCCTCCGAGCGAGAGGTTCCGCCGAACGGCTCCGGTGTCCCGGACCTCGCCCGACCGCACGCTCCGCGTGGACTCGCGGTGCGGCGCGTCAGTGCCTCAGCAACCCGCGTACCAGCCCCGCAGGCCCGAATCCGCCGTCATGAAAACGCTGGGATTCCGGAGGGTTGGGAGCCGTGTGTCACTGGGAAGTCACGGAAAGCACACTCCGCGCATGCCTCCTGTAGACGGTTCCCTGCCCAGCGGTCGGGCGGGGTGGGGAGGATAGGGGC
>NZ_JABXEO010000098.1:0-29559 GCF_013372585.1 Myxococcus sp. AM010 | reverse complement strand
CCTCCGGACAGTGTCTCCGCGGGGTGGGGGTGGGGAAGGGCGTTGCCCCCGGGCGGCGAGAATGTTGGCTGCCGTGCAGATTTCCGGCGCGTGACAGTGGGGTGGGCGCGGCGGAGATGTTAAGCGGCTGGTACATCGCCTTGGCCCGTTCTCACACCAACCGCGTGGACGCACTCTCGACCGGACAGGACCCTGGTGGCGCCAGCCACGGTGGGTCGGACGCCACGGGGCTGGATACCGCCCTGCTGGACCAGATGCCGGAAGCGGTCGTCGTCTGCTCGCTGGACGCGCGCTGTGTCCATGTGAATCCCTCCCTGGAGCGGCACCTGGGGCAGCCGCGTCAGGAGCTGCTCGGCCGGAGCCTCTGGGCGCTGCACCCGGAGTGGACGGAGCCTTCCTTCCAGGAGCGCTTCCGCCAGGTGGCCCGGACGGGCGAAGCCGCGGAGTTCGAATGTCACACCGCGCCCCAGGACCGCTGGTTCGTGAAGCGGCTGTTTCGGGTCCATGAGCGCGTCTACCTGTTCTCGCGGGACATCACCGCGGAGAAGAAGCAGGAGGCGACGCTCCGGGCCCTCTACGACGAGATGCGCCGGGCGCAGCGGCACGCCGCCTTCCTGGCCCAGGCCAGCGAGGTGTTGGCGTCGTCCCTGGAGCACGACCTCATCCTGCAGCGCATGGCCCACCTCGCCGTTCCCATCCTGGCGGACGCCTGCGCGGTGGACCTCCCCATGCCGGACGGGCAGGTGCGCCGCGCCGCCGTGGCCTTCTCCAGGCAGGCGCTGGCGGCGTCCGCGCAGGACTTCCAGGAGCGCTATCCCATCCGCCTGGAGGACGCGGCGGGTATCGGCAAGGTGCTGCGCACCGGCGTCACCGAGTTCACCCCGGACTTTCCCGCCATGCTCGCCGCCGCTCAAGGGGGCGACGCGGCGTACCAGCAGGCCGTGGAGGCGCTGGGCATCAGCGCGTACATCATCGTCCCGTTCGTCAGCCGGGGCCGGGTGCTGGGGGCGCTCACGCTGCTCACCTCGGAGTCCCGGCGCAGGTACACGGAGGCGGACGTGCGGCTGGCGGAGGACCTGGCCCGCCGCGCCGCCACCTCGCTGGACAACGGCCGGCTCTATACGGAGGCGCAGGAGGCCGTGCGCGCCCGGGACTCGTTCCTGTCCGTGGCGTCTCACGAGCTCAACACGCCGCTGACCTCGCTCATGCTCAACATCCAGGCGCTGCGGCGCGACATGGAGCCGCGCGCCAGCAGCGGCGCCACGTCACTGGAGGCGCTCTCCACGAAGGTGGTGGCGGTGCAGCGGCAGGTCTCCCGCCTGTCCAGCCTGGTGCGCGAGCTGCTGGACGTGTCCCGCATCACCGCGGGGCGGCTGCGGCTGGAGCGCGAGGACCTGGACCTGGCCGCGCTCACCCTCGAGGTGGTGCCCCGCTTCACCGAGGACCTGGCGCGCGCGGGCTGCGCGCTGAGGCTGGACGCGGGGAGCGCCGCCACCGGCCATTGGGACAGGCTGCGGCTGGAGCAGGTGCTGCAGAACCTGCTCTCCAACGCCATCAAGTACGGCCGGGGCCGCCCCATTGAAGTGCGGGTGGGGGCGGATGTGTCACGCGCCTGGCTGTCGGTGAAGGACCAGGGCGTGGGCATTCCGCCGGAGGGGCGCGCGCGGCTCTTCCAGCGCTTCGAGCGGCTGGCCAGCGAGCGGCACTACGGCGGACTGGGGCTGGGGCTCTGGATTGTGAAGCAGATCGTGGACGCCATGGAGGGCCGCATCGTCGTGGAGAGCGTGCCCGGCCAGGGCTCCACGTTCACCGTGGAGCTGCCGCGCCAGCCGGGGTGACGAGGTGCGAGCGCACGCCGGAGGACACCACCCAGAGCTGATGGGACGTGCGCGTCACCGCCACGTGCAGGCGGCGGCGTGACTCGTCGTCCACCGGATAGGCCCGCGCCGTCGCGTCCGGGAGGATGACGTAGTCGAACTCCAGGCCCTTCACGCTGCCCACGTCGGTGACGTCCACGCCGGGCTCGAAGGTGAACTCGCCGTCGCTCACCAGCCGCGCCCAGGGCTGGTCGGCGACGACGCGGTAGATGGCCTGCGCGGACTCCGGGCTGCTGGCGATGACGCCCACGGAGGCGTGGGGCTCGCGGGCGACGAGGTCCCTGAGCGCCTCGCCGATGAAGAGCTGGGCCTGGGCCTCATCCGGGAAGTGGTGGAAGCCCACGGGCGCGCCCGCGCGGCCGGTGGCGGTGGCCTCCGGGGCCTGCGCGCCCAGCACCTGTCGCGCCAGCTCCACCACGGGCCGGGGACACCGGTAGGAGACCTGGAGCCGGCAGGTGGCGGCGTCGCGGATGTCGAGCTCGTTGAGGACGGCGGGCCAGCCCGCGAAGCCCGCGTCCGTCTGCTGCATCTCGTCGCCCGCGAGCGTGCAGCTCTTGCCCTTGCCCAGCAGCTGGCGGACGGCGAAGAGCTCGAAGAGGGAGAAGTCCTCGGCCTCGTCCAGCACCACGTGCGCCAGCCGCTCCAGGCCCAGCGAGGTGTGCTGGGCCTTGAGGAACATCAGGACGGCCAGGTCGTCCAGGTCCACCGTGCCGGCCATGGCGTCCGGGGTGTCATCCTCGATGGAGCGCCCGTCCACGGTGATGAGCCGCTCCGCGTCGGTGATGTCCTTGAGCGCCTTGGACAGCGGCGTGGCGAGCTGGAGGCGCGTGTGCTCCAGCGTCTCGTCAATGGCGGTGCGAGGAAGCTCGCCCTTGGCGGCCGTGACGACGCTCTCCAGGAAGCGCCGGTCCATGTACGCGTCCGCCATCCGCGTGCGCAGCCGCTCCAGGGTGGTGCCCGCGTCTGTCTTTGGCACGCCCACGCGGGCGGCCAGCGCGCGCCGCAGGGTGGGGTGGCGCTTGAGGCGGGACACCAGCGGCGGCGTGTCATTCCACAGCTTGATGCCGGGCACGTTGAAGGCGGAGCGCGCGGTGGCCAGCAGCCAGGCATCCCGCGTCTGCACGGCCACGTTGCCCAGGCCCAGCGGCGCCAGCAGCCGGCGGGACAGCCGCGCCAGCCCCTCTTCCGGGACGATGAGCTTCATGCGGGCCTGGGGGAACGTCCGCGGGTCGTCGAAGGCCAGCTTCGCCAGCCGGTGCAGCGCCACCGTCGTCTTTCCGCTGCCCGCGCTGCCCAGCACCAGCAGCGGTCGGTCGGGGCCGGTGCTGACGGCCTCGTACTGCTCGGCGTCCAGCATGGCGGTGACGCCAAAGGCATCCTCCAGGCGCCGCGCGCCCTTGCCGGTGCCCAGGAACTCCGGCCGCGCCGCCGTCCCCGCGCCGCCCGACTGGAGCGTGGAGAAGTCGCGGCTCACGCCGCGCCACGCGCCGTCAGCGGAGCGCTCCAGCACCAGCGCGCCGGAGATGATGCGCGTCAGCACGCCGCGCTCGATGATGACCAGCCGGCGCGTCTCCACGGAGCCCTCGGCGAGCCGCTCACCGAAATACTCCTCGTAGTCGTCGCCTTCCTCGTAGCAATAGAAGACCCGGGCCACGGGCGCGAAGCGCCAGTCAATGACTCGCACCCCGGCGCCCACGTCCGCGAAGGTGGTGCGGCCCAGCAAATAGTCGCGCGGGCCGCCTTCGCCATTGAGGCGCAGGTGCGCGAAGTAGGGGGCCTGTGGGTCCGGAAGCTTCACGCCCTCCTGGCGCTCCATGAGGGAGCGCATCTGGTTCATCTGCGCGAAGAGGTGTGGCAGGTCCGCCACGGCCGCGGTGGAGGCCTCGTCCCGCAGCACCTGCAACTGGGCGACAAGTCCTTGAGCGTCCTGTCCGCGCGCGGACTTGCGCCGCGCGGCTTCCAGCGTGGACTGAACACGGGCCAGCAAGGCCTCTTCCTCGGCGATGATGGCGCGGGCATGGTCCGGCAGCGACGCCTCGACGTGGCTCATGCGCGGCAAGGTGAACCTCGGCACCGTGTGCGTCAACCGGTTGTTTTTCCTGAGAGAAATGCTGTCTTTTTGGTATTCTGTACCAGAGAGGGATGGACATGCGCGGTGTGAGCCAGCGGCTGCTGCTGGTGGGGCTGGTGGTCCTGGCGTGTACGGCCTCCGCGTCCCGCAAGGTCCTGTACGAGAAGCAATCGCCCTACACCCTCATCTCGGTGACGGAGGACGAGGAGGGGCGCCGTTATCTGGGCTTCGATGCCTCGGGCGCGTTGCAGAGCGTGGTCCAGCGGGGCAAGCCGCTGGACCTGGTGCTGCCGTACACGCAGGTCTCCATGGTGGGGTTGGCCTACGTGCCCGCGCCCAAGCGCATCCTCATCGTGGGCCTGGGCGGTGGGGCCATGCCCATGTTCCTGCGCAAGGTGGTGCCGCGGGCGCACATCGACGTGGTGGACATCGACCCGGACGTGGTGGCGGTGGCCAGGCGCTACTTCGGCTTCCGGGAGGATTCACTCCTGCGCGCGCACGTGGGAGACGGCCGGCGCTTCATTGAAGCCGAGCGGCCCGCGTATGACCTCATCTTCCTGGATGCCTATGGCCCGGACAGCATCCCCGAGCACCTGGCCACGCAGGAGTTCCTGAAGGCCGTGCGGGCGAAGCTGAGCCCCCAGGGCGCGGTGGTGGGCAACGTGTGGGCCTTTCCGCCCAACCGTCACTACGACGCCATGGTGCATACGTGGCAGGTGGCCTTCACGCAACTGTATGAGTTCATCGTGCCGCAGAGCTCGAACCGCATCCTGGTGGGCGTGGGGTACGAGGCGAAGGTGGCCGCCAGGACGCTGGAGGCGCGCGCGGAGAAGCTGGAGCGCACCCGGGGCGTGCCGTTCGATTTGAGCGGGCTGGTGGACCGGGGCTACACGGACGCGACGGAGCGCCAGCCGCGAGGCAAGCTCCTGAAGGACGCGGACCTGCCGAAGCCCGCGTCTGTGAATACGCCAGCGCAGGTCCGCTGAGCCTCCGGGTCTTTGTGGGCCAGGATTGCGGAGGTGTCTGGACTTCGCGAACGCGCCTGTGAGTCCCGGCCCTTGGCCTGTCTTCTCGTGGATGGTATGAGCACTCCGTCCGTCTGGCCTTGAGTCCAGGGCCCGCGCGGTTCGCGCATTGCCTTCGCCTCGTCGCTGTCAGGAATCACTTCCGCTCGGGGGAGGCGGTGGGGCGTGTCCCTGCGTGCTGCTCCCGGGTTCGTCCTTGGAGTCTGTCTGGATGTTGCCCCAGCGTGTTTCCCTCCCCTCCGCCTGGCGGCCCCGTGCCGCCGTCATTGCCCTGGCGCTGCTGCTGAGCGCGTGCGCCACGCTGCCGCAGCGTGGGCAGATCGTCATGCGCGACGTGGCCTTCCCGCTGCGCGACTTCCGCTTCCCCTCGGGGCTCCGCGTGGTGGTGGAGCAGGATGCCCGCTCCCCCGTGGTGGCGGTGGTCGCGGTGGTGGGAGCAGGGGGCTCCAGTGACCCGGGTGGCAAGGAGGGCCTGGCGCACGTCGTGGAGCACCTGGCCTTCCGTTCCCGTCACGCGGGTGGGCCCTCGGTGTGGCGGCGCCTGGAGGCGTCGGGCGCGGGCTCCTACAACGCCTCCACCAGCCTGGACTACACGTCCTACGAGACGCTGGGGCCCAAGGAGGCCCTGCCCACGCTCCTGAAGATGGAGGGGCAGCGCCTGTCAGCGCCGCTCGCGGGCGTGAGCCCAGAGGTCTTCGCGGTGGAGCGCGAGGTGGTCCGCAATGAGCTCCGCCAGCGCAACGAGACGGGCTACGTGGGGCAGGTCTTCAGTTGGATGAACGCCGCGGCCTTCCCTGGTGGCCACGCCTACGCGCGCCCGCTCGCGGGGACGCACGAGTCGTTGTCCGCGCTCAGCCTGTCCGACGCGCAGCGCTTCGCCCGGGCGCACTACCGCCCCGACAACGTCACGCTGGTCATCGCCGGTGACGTGGATCTGGCGGCCGTGGAGGCCACGCTCCGCGCCAACCTGCCCGAGGCCTGGGTGGGCACGGGCGCGCCCCTGGCGCTGGAGGCCCGGCTGCCCGCGCAGCCCGCGGCCCCGGCCACCACGCCCGCCCAGAAGTCGGTGCCCGTCTTCACTGCCTCCGTGCCCACGCCGGAGGTGTACCTGTCCTGGGTGCTGCCGCGCGGCTTCGACGAGGCCAGCGCGGTCCAGGACTTCGTTCGCGCCAGCTTCAGCCAGAACCTCTGGGGCGCGGTGCGCAATGACGCCGACATCGCGGACATCTCCACCAACCTGATTCCGGGGACGCGCGCCTCGCTGCTGGTGGTGCGGGTGCGGCTCAGCCGGGGTGACGACCCGGCGCGCTCGGCGGGGAAGGTGTTGGACCAGGTGCAGAACGCGTGGGTGCAGGAGATTCAGCCCGGCTCCGTGCTGGGCCGCGAGTTCGACTTCCAGGCGATGCGCCGGAAGGTGGTGACGGGCATGGTGCTTGAGTCGGAGGACCTTATGTCCCGCACCGAGCGCCGGGCGCTGCTCACCCACTTCACGCAGGACGTTCGCTCCTACACCCGCTCGCAGGTGGCGCTGATGGGGCTCGTCGGCGGCAAGGTGACGGACTTCTCCTACCAGTGGCTGCAGCGGGACCGGGTGCGAATGATTGTCGTCCGTCCCGGTGAGGTGCCCGGCGCGGCGACGGTGGCCGCCACGCTGTCCGCGGACGAGGAGCCTTGGGCTTCGCCCGCCGAGCAGGTGACGCCGTCCATGACGGCGGCGCTCGATTCGCCCGTGCAGGTGCTCAAGCTGGACAATGGCATGGAGGTGCTGCTCGCTCCGCGGCCGGGCCTCCCGGTGGTCCGCATCGGCGCGGCGCTGCGCGGTGGTTCGTCCTACGGCGAGAAGCCGGGCGTGGCGGACCTGGCCAACTGGGGCGCCTTCCGGGAGTCCTGGTTCGAGGGGCGCCCCAGTGACTGGGGTCTGCATTCGACCTCATCGTTCCAGCGCGACCACCTGCGCGTCGGCATCTCCGGCACGGCGGGCAACGTCGGCAACATGCTGGCGATGCTGGCCGAGCAGCTCGACTCCACGCGGACCTCCGAGGACGTGGTGCGCTACTACCGCGAGCAGGTGCTGCCCTGGCGCCGGGCGGTGGACTCGAATCCGGAGCTCCTGGCCGAGCGTCACCTCCAGAAGGCGCTGTACGGTACGCATCCCTATGCGCGCGAGGTCACCGGGGAGGAGCTGGCCCAGGTGTCCTGGACGGAAGCCGAGGCGTGGCTGAAGGACGTGTACCGCCCGGCCAACACGGTGGTCGTCATCGCAGGCGAGTTCGACGTGAAGGAAGTGGAGGGGCTGGCGCGCAAGTACCTCGGCGGCTGGAGCCGGGGGAAGGCGAAGCCCGTCGCCACGCCGCCCGCGCCTGCGCTGCCTGCCGCCTCGGCGAACGCGAAGGCCCTGCTCACGCCGCGCCCCGGCGCGAGCCAGGCCCAGGTGCAGCTGGCCTGCCGGCTGCCCACGGCCACGCCCGAGGCAGAGGCGCGCTACGCCCTGATGGCGGAGCTGATTCACGGCCACGCCTCGGGGGAGATGCGCTCGCGCCGGGGCGCGACGTACGGGTTCTTCGCGCGGCCCTGGCTGGGGCGCGGCGGCGCGGCCCACCTGGTGCTGGAGGGCGCGGTGGATGCGCAGCGAATGGGTGAAGGCCTCAGCACCGTCCGCCAGATTCTCGCGTCCTTCGCGAAGGAAGTGCCCGAGCCCTCGCTGGAGCGGGCCCGCAGAGGCATGCTGGCGGCGCAGGCGGTCTCCTTCATCAGCTCGGAGGCCTGGGTGAACGCGCTGCTGACCGCGCGCGTCCGTGGCTTCGAGCCGGACACGGTGACGGGCCGACCCGCGCTGCTCCAGGCGGTGACGGCCGAGTCCCTGCGGAAGGAGTTCGAAGGCTGCTATCAGCGGCTCGTCGTCTCCATCACCGCCGACGAAGGCCAGGCGCGGTCCGCCATCCAGGCCATGTCCCAGCCGTAGCCCACCCCAGCCCCTGCCTGCTGGCCGCCCCACCGGGGCAGGGGCTGTGGCGTCCACCTCCGTGCCCCTGGCTGCTTGTCTTGAGGCCGCCAGGGACTGGCGACTGACTATGTTCTCCAAGAGGAGGACATCGTCATGCCAGATGTGGAAGCACCGCGGCCGCTGTCCGAGCCGCCAGACGACGCGCGGGAGCGACAGGGTCGCTACATGGAGGAAGAGCCGGGCCACACGCCGGGGAGCGCGGAGGGCGACGACGAGGACGCGCCGCACCGTGCTCACCCCTACCCGGACCCGGACCACACGCCGGGGCAGGCAGAGGGCTGAACCCCGGGCCGCCGGGAGGGCTGACCTGCCCGTGGACGAGGTCGGTACAGGGCTTCGCGCCCTTCTGGCGGCACGGTGGCGCTCAGGGGGTGTGAGCGAGCAGGTTCACCAGCCGTCCGAAGGGGTCGCGCACGAAGAACCTGCGCACGCCCCAAGGCTCGTCAGCCGGTCCATACTCGATTGGAATTCCCGCCTTCTTCACCCGGGCGATGGCCGCATCGAGGTCGTCGACCTCGATGGACAGGTCTGGCACTGGCGCGCCTGAGCCCCCTTGCGACATGAAGCTGACCTGCACAGTCATCGTTTCGCTCGACCCGTAGGTGGTAATCCAACCCATATCCATCAAAACGTCGAGCCCGAGGACGTCCCGATAGAAGCGGCTGGCGGCGGCTGGCGCCGACACGCCCACGTTGGCGACAATTCGCATGACCTTCACGACGACCTCCTCCAGGCAGCGCCGGAGTCCGAGCGGGTGATGTTGATTGCGTCGGCTGTGCGCTCGGCGACCCGGCGGGCTTGGACTTCGGTCAGGGCTTCATTTGGAGTCATTGGCGCAATGTGCCCGGGGGTGGCCCACCTCGTATTGAAGAAAAATGCCGCTCGTCGAGCGGTACGTGGTTGCGGTCCTCATCCGACCGGGGGCGATACGCGGCGGGAGTGGCTCCCGAAAAGGCCCTGAACTCGCGGACCAGATGTGCCTGGTCCGAAAACCCGTACTCACCGGCCAGGCTGGCCCAGGTCATCTCCCCCCGGGCTGATGCGAGCACGCGCTGGAACCTGGCGATGCGCGCGAAGAGCTTGGGCTTGACGCCGACATGGGCTTGAAACCGCTCAATGAGCCGGCGCGGCGACAGGCCGAGTCGAACGCCTACCGCACGGACGCTCGCGCCACCCATCAACAGGGAGCATGCGATTGCCACGGCTGCGTCGCGAGGCTCGGACGCGCGCCCCCGCGCGAGCAGCGCCGCCTCGAGCACGTCGAGTCGGGCCGCGGAGGTGGGGGCCTGCAGCAGGCGCTCACGAAGGAGGGGGCTGTCACGCCCCCAGATTTCGGAGAGGTCGACGACCTTCCCGGTAAGCGCCGAGGCCGGGATGCCCAGAAACGGCGATGCACTCGCGGGAGCGAAGCTCACCCCGCAGATGGAGCGCTGGCAGGCCGTGTCGACGACTCTTGGTGCGGTGTGGGCGCCCTGAATCACTACACCGCGAGTCTTGTGCGTCAGGCGGCCGTCGAGCCTGTAGTCCCGGAACACGTTTTCATGAAGGTTGACGAGGAGCTGCATCCGGCCCGAGGGCAGCACGCGTTCGAAGCCGTGGGCGAGCTGCCCGTCGTACGTCCAGAGGGACTCCACGAGAGGAGCCAGCGTGGGGCTCCGAGGCAGGCGCGCGAGAAACATGGCCGCGCGACGTTAACAGCGCCGGGGGGCATCGGGTGGGCTGATGCGGAGCCCACCTGATGCCAGGAGCGGGCGGAAGGCGTCAGCTGAAGTGACGCCCCAGCACCGCGGCGACGTGCGGATGCTCCTCGGCCCGCCTGGCGGTCGCTGTCAGGTTGGGGCAGTGCTGGGCGAACCAGTCCTTGCCCGGCCGCCAGCGCGTCATCACGGTGACGTAGAGGTCCAGCGCGCTGAAGCGCTCGCCGAGCACGTGGGGCTTGCCTACCTGCGCCTCGATTTCGCGCCAGAGGGTGGCGCGGCGCTCCATGACGGTGTCGTGCAGCCGGTCCGCGGCGGGGCCGGCCAGGGTCCACTTGGGCGGGTCGTCTGCGTATGTGAATGTCGGGTACACCGCGCCCACCAGGCGGAACAGGAGATTGAGGAAGCGCACGCGCTCGGGGGCCGTGGGCGCTGGCGCCAGGCCGCTCTGGGGTGAGGCGTCGTGCAGGTGCAGGATGATGGCCGCGCTCTCCGTCATCACCGTGCCATCGGGGAGGACCAGGGTGGGCACCTGCCCCAGGGGATTGAGCTTCAACAGCCGGTCGCGTCCGGGGCCCGGCTCCAGGTAGGGCAGGTCCGTGAGCCGGTGCGGAGTGCCGGTGATTCGCAGCGCCATCTCCACGATGGCCGAGCCGCACCCCGGCGAGCCAATCAACTCGTAGTCGTTCATGGAACGAGGGGATACCTCAGGGTACCCTCGCCGGCATGCGAAAGGAGTCGCTTCGCCCCCATCATGTAGAAGTTCGCTCAACGCGTCCGCGAAGTAGTCAACATTGGTTTGCCATCCCACGTGTGCAGCCCCGCAGGAGGGAACGAGCATGAAGTACTACCAGTTGTCCGAGGACGACTTCCTCGACCATGGCATCACCTCCGGCCCGACGTTGCCAGACGAGAGCATCATGGCGGGAAAATGGGTTGAGGCGGACACCTTGCCCAGGCTGGTCTACGAAGTGGATACGCCTGATGACGAACCCTGCCAGCATTTCATGAGCGGCGGAGCTGTGCTCGCCAGTGAGCGCTTCATCCAGGTGCTGCGCGGCGCTGGCGTCAACAACTTCCAATGCTTCCCTGCCCTGCTCGTCAATCCAGAGACCCAGAAACAGCGCTCGGGGTACTTTCTATTCAACGTGCTCGGCCTGATAAAGGCCGCCGACATGCAGAAGTCTTCTTTCGAGACCTTGATGGAGGCAGACGCGGAAGGTGTTGATGTCTCGCTGGTGTCATTCAATAATATCGTATTGGATGGCACGAAGTCGCGTGGATTGCACATGTTCAGGCTGGCGGAGTCCCCCGCCGTGCTGGTTATTGACGAATCAGTAAAGACAGCCCTCAAGGGGAATCGCCCAGAAGAAGGCTGGGGGATTGTCTTTGAGGAACTTGATTCAGCGTGATTGTCTGAAGTGTGTTTGTCTGGCCCGGCTTCGCTCCATGTGTGGCGCTGGGCGGAGTGCCAGTGATTCGCAGCGCCAGTCTCACGAGGGCGCGAACCGCCCCTGGTGAGCCAATCAGCTCGTAATCGTTCCTGGGCCGTCCCGTCATTGCCCCGGAGAGGGCAGTGGCTGCCAGTTGGGAACCAACGTGTGGACGATTTCCCCGGAGGCCGGAATCATCAACTCCTCCCGGTGGAAATGGGCGGGGACGTAGCCGCTCAGAAGGAAGATGGTGGCGGGACCTGGAGGCACATTGCGGAAGCGCGTCGTCGGACCAGCCGCTTCGTACGCTGCCAACGGTGCGTCTTCCTCGCCGAAATGGATGAATCCCCGCTCTATAGCGAGGAGCTCAGCGGCGGCCTCGGTGGTCGGCGCGGGAATCCGCCCGGGATGCAAGGAGAGGTACATGCTCCTAATGCTGGGGTTGAGGAGGGTGACCGTCGCGCCTGTCGTCTGCTCGACGAAGTCAATCGCCAGCCGTCCGCCGTCGGGAACGTGGACGCGCTGGGGCGCGAACTGGGGTGCGGCGCCATCCGCAGCCGAGGCCGCGCTGGCTCTGACGGTGTAGAAGCCGGGCTCCAGGCCGGGATGTGCTGCTTTTCCATTCCGGGCGAGGAGCATGTCTGCCTGGTGGGCACCATCCCGCCAGAAATGGAGCGTCGCCTCGACAGGCGCTCCTCGATGGTCCCGTACCGTCACGTCGGCGGCAACGCCAGCCTCCAGTCGAATCAGCGGAGTCTCTCCGCCTGTCACGGTGCCGGAGTAGCGATGGTATCCCACGGCGTCGACGACGAGCTCCGAGGGCGCTTCACTCACATGCATCAACGCGAAGGTGCCATCGGGATTCGACACCACGCTGTCCTGCAAGGTCCTGTGTCCTACCGTGCCGGCCCTGAAATAGAGCGTCAGCTTCGCGCCCTCGATAGGCGCGGAGGTCGCGGCGTCCAGAAGCCGGCCCTGGACGGAGCGACCCGGGCTCATGTGGAGGTCACCCAGGTCCACGTCGCCTTCAAGAGGGACCTCCACCGTGAAGGCGCGCGGTGCCATCCCTGCTGCGTCAAAGGCCAGCGTCAATGTTCCGGAGGTCGTGGTCGACCACTCGAAAGCGCCGTCCTCGGAGCGGACCCAGGTGCCGTTCAGGCTGAACTCTGGGATGGGAGCTCCCTCTGCACTCAGGAGCGTTCCCCGAAGCCGTGAGTCTCGTTGCATGACGAGGCGGATGGGGTGCTCCCCCGGGCTCACGAGAAACGTGTCGTCCGGGTCCGTGGCTCCTCCCAGGGACTGCGCAGGGACGAAGGTGTGGTCCCGTTTCGTGACCTCGATTGCGTGGGGGGCGGAGGACAGATGCCGCAGGACGAACCGGCCATCCGCGCCCGTGCGAGCGCCGCCGGGCCCGCCGTGGTCGATGCTGCGTGCGGGCGGCTCCGTCTCCTCGACAGGCGCCGCCCGGTGCGCTCGGACAACCGCGCCCTCCAGCGGCTTGCCAGTCGCTGTCACCACGACGCCGGACACCGTCACGCCTCTGGGAAAGCGCAGCTCCACCTGAGATTGAGCTCCTTCACGCAGCTCGAGGTCCTGGGACACCATCCGCACGACACCCAGAATCTCCTTTCGAGCCCGCACCACGTAGTGTCCAGGCTGGACGGCCCCGAGCTGGAAGCGGCCTTGGGCATCTGAAGATGCGTGACGGCTGGCCAGGTCCTCCTCGTCGCGCTCGGAGATGTCGATAGCCGCCTCGGGCACGGGTGCGCCGTGTTCATCCGATACGGTGCCTCGCAGGGTCGGGCCTTGTCGCAACGAGAGGCGCAAATCTTTGCCGGGCGCGTACACCGGAACGGTTTCGGGGAGGAACCGCTCGTCACGGGCTTGGAGCTCCCACTCACCTGGGCGACATACCTTCAGCTCGAAATGGCCCGTCTCGTCAGTCGTCGCCTCATGACGATGGTGCGGCGCCGCGGGATTGCATTCGCGCTTCAATGTGAGCGCGACACCTGAGGCGGGCGACCCGTGGGCGTCGACCGCCACGCCGGTGAGGGTCATCGCGCGGAAGAGGGTGATGGTGGCCGAGGCTGTATTCGTCGTGGAGCGCAGGTTGACGTGGGTGTCCAGGTACCCCGGCGCAGACACCATGAAGTCATTCATGTCGGCGCTCAATGGGCCCAGACGGAAGCGGCCATCCAGGCGCGTCTTCACGTCTGGGTAGGAGCCGCCATGCCGCGTGATGAGGGCGGAGACACTGGCGCCTGGGACGGGCTGATGCGCCTCGTCTTGGACGATGCCTCCGAAATAAGGGGCGGGCCGCAGCTCCAGGATGGTCTCCGCGCCGATTCGTTCATTCAGGATGACTTGCTCATGCGCGCTCATTCCGTCATGCAAGGTCGACAGTTCGAGGACGCTCTTGGGGAGTCCCGAAAAATGAAACTCCCCCTTCGCATTGGTCGTGGCGAACTGATGAGCGATGTCATCGCGAGCATCCCTGAAGGTGAGCTGGACACTCGCTCCCGAGACGGGATTCCCCAGGGCGAGGACTCTGCCCATGAGTTTCAGGGGGCGGGTGAGGCGCACACCGTCCTCCGGCAGGATGTGGTCTTCATTCAAATGGATGAGGTCCGGCCGCCAGCCGTCCTGCGCCGCCAGGAGGACGTAGCGCCCGTACGGCAGCGGACCAATGCGGAACTTGCCCTTGGAATCCGCGACGCCGTCGAAGTAGCGGTCGGTTGCCACGGAAATCACGGTGAGGCGTGTGCCCGGCAGCGGTGCATCCGCTCCCGAGGCAATTCCTTCCAGGAGCAAGCCCGGGGACAGCACCAGCCGTAGGTCATCGTGTGTTCCCAGGAGGCCTTGCTTCATGGCCGCGCCGGCCTCGTTCAAGGCCCAGACAGACAGGAGGCCGTCGGGGAGTCCCTCCAGGACGAAGGTGCCGTCCCCCGTGGTTTCCGCTTCCGCGAGGACGGGGGCTTCCCCCATGCGGGATGAAATCCACTCGACCAGGAGTTCCCGCCCCATCCACGTGCAATCCGAGAAGAGCCGGACAGGCACCTCCCCGCGGCGCGGCTCCCAAGTTATCGGAGTTCCTTCAGGACATGGCAGTTCGGACACGGACGGCGGCTCCCTCGACACGGCGGAGACGCGCACGCCTGCGCGGGGCAAGCCTCGCTCATCCACCACGGTGCCACGAAGGCTCCGGCCCGAGCCAGGCCCGGGGAGGGTGTCCAGGCCCATCAGGCTCAGGTGGGCATCCCCCACGAAGCGGTTCGTGGCTCGCGAAGATACGGCGGCCCCCGCGCCACGGTCGACAGCCTTTGACGTGGAGTGTGCTTCCCATACGAGGAGCGCGATGACTCCAATGGCCAGAATCGTGAATGTCCCGCCACGTCGCATGCGCCGCTCCCTCGTCTCCGTCCTGTTCCGACGGTAGGGAGCCGCGGCGGGGCAATCCTCACGGAACCATCATGATTGGCTCAGCAGTGGCGCAGCGGAGGCGCGACAGCAGGACGCCGCGGTTCGCGTGGGAGTGCATGCGCGCGGCGGGGGGGGGCGGAGTCACTCCCGTAGCTCGCTGCTCGGAAATGTCGGGGGTTTTGGCGCCACAAAAGTCCCGACATTTCCGAACAGCGAGCTGCAGAGGTGCGCCCCGGCCTTCAAGGCGCCTCGTCTCATGGTGCAGCTCAAAAGGGCTGAGCGACGGCATCGCCGCAATGGGCGAACCCGCCGGCTGCATCACGCGGAAGAATGGCCGCCAGGGCGGACGGGGTGGCCTGATACAGCCCGGAGTGGGTCCGCAGCCGCCACTTGCGCGGCCCTTCATTTCTTCCGAGGCTTCGGGGCCGCGGGACGAGCCGGCGCGGCGGGGGGCTCCACGGTGCCCAGCGCGACGGGGCCCTCGCGGTACAGGGCGTTGACCTTGCCGCCGCGAAGCTCCAGGGCCGCGAGGTTCCGTCCGTACCCGGTGCTCAGCCCGGTGTCGATGAGCAGCGCCTTTCCGTTGAACCGCACCTTCACCTTGCCGTCGCGGTTCGTGGTGTGCCCCATGACCATGCGCCTGGCGCCATAACGCTTCAGCACCGCGTCCAGCGCGGACTCGGCGTCCCGCGGCTCGCCCAGCGCGTAGCCTCGGAACCACAAGGGTCCTTGGGAGTCCCGCGCGCCGCCGGGCGGATGGTCGGGGAAGAAGTCCTGGCGCACCCAGCGGTTGAGCTCGGCCAGGTTGCGGCCGGGAACGCCGGGCGCGACGCCGCCGTGCACGAAGAGCGTGTCGTTGATGCGCACCACGGCGGCGTGCTTGCGCAGCCACTGGCCGTAGCGGCCCTGGAGGCTGTACGCGACGCGGTGCCCGTTGAGGCCGGGCGGGGCGCCGACGCTGTCCTGCTCGGGGCTCAGGTCCGCGAACGACGCCATCTCCCCGGGGCTGACGTAGCGCACGTCGCCCAGCATGTTCATGGCCTCGTGGTTGCCGAGCAGGGCGTGGACCCGTCCGCCCGCGGCGAGCGCCTCCTGCTCCAGCCGCATGAGCAGCTCGAACGCCGCTCGCGTCTGGTCGCCCCGGTCCGGCACGTCGCCCGTCTGGACCAGGTGTGTCTTGCCGCCAATCCACCGGTCCTTCGCGTCGATGAGGCCGGCGAGCCGTAGCACCTCCTTCAGGGCGTCCACGTCGCCGTGGACGTCGCCCACGGCCACCACGCGCGCCACGCCGGTGAAGGTGTCGGGGACCGCGTCCTCCAGCCGAGGCGGCGTCGGGGCCTTGGGCGCGGGCGCCGCCGCCAGGAGCAGCGGGACGAGCACGAGCAGGGGGGGCGTGCGGAGCAGGGAGGGGGCCATGGGGATGTCCTCCGGTGAGAGGGCGCGCCTGGGCTGGCCGGCCCAGGCGCGCTGGAGGCCCTCAGCGTGTCACGCCCGAGCGGCCCGCGGTGCCTGAATCGCCTCCAGGCACCGCGGTCGCTCGTTCAGGCGACAGAGGGTTTAGCGGTGCTCCCACTTCTGGTTCGGGTTGCCCGTGCACTCGTAGATGATGAGCCGGGCGCCGTTGGCCGTGTTGTGGTTCACGATGTCTACGCACTTGTTGGCGAGCACGCTGACCAGGTCACCCGCGCCGCTCAGCACGAACTGCTGCGCCGGGTTGCCGCTGCAGTTGGCCAACTGGATGGCCGCGCCGTTGGCCGTGGAGGCCCAGGCCACGTCCATGCACTTGCCGCCCGCCTGCACGGTGCCGTTGACGAACGTCCACCGCTGCGCGTTCGTGCCATTGCAGTTCCACATCTGGAGCTGCACGCCGTCGGAGAAGTTGGAGTTGGGCACGTCGATGCACTTGCCGTTGAGGCGCGACACGAAGGCCCGTCCACCGCCTCCGCCACCGCCCGTCGTGCGGAGCGTCAGGCCGTAGGCGCCCAGGATGGGGTTGACGGGCTGGTAGAACGTCTGCGGGTTGCTGTCGGAGCAGGTGCCCGCCACGCCGGACGTCACGCCCTGGGCCTGGTTGCCGGAGATGACGGAGCCGCCGGAGTCACCGCCGGCCGCGCAGGCGTTCGTCCTGTGGAGGCCGTACACGGGCCCGACGGAGTAGTTGACGGTGATGTTCTTCGCCTGGAGCACGCCGCACCGCCAGCCGGTGGTGTAGCCGGAGCGGCAGATGGAGGCATTCACCGGCGCCTCCTGGGAGCCCGCCACGGTGACGTTGCCGCCGCTGTAGTTGTTGACCCACGGCTGCGGCGTCCACGAGCCATTGGTGGCCACCCAGCCGTAGTCGGCGCCGGGCCAGACGGAGCCACGGATGGTGCCCAGGGCCACGCCGTTGTGCCCCGTGGTGGGCGTGCCCGCGCCGCCGCAGTGACCGGCGGTGACGAAGCCCCCGTTGACGGGGAAGCCCACCGAACAGCGGTAGTTGCTGAAGTAGTACGGGTCACCGCCGCGCAAATCGTAGGCGGGCTCGGGGGCGTGGCTGGAGGCCACCACGCGGAGGCTGCCGTCCTTCAGGCCCGAGCTCCGCGCGATGAAGGCATCCGCGCGCAGCTTCGTCTGGCTGGAGGCGTCCACGTAGACGACGACGCTGTTCGTCGGCAGGTCGACGTACCAGGAGTGGATGGCGGGCGAGAGCGCCTGGACGTTCTGGTCCAGCTCCGCCTTCACCTGCTCCAGCCGCGCCAGGCTGCGCGCCACGCGCACGGTCCGCACGCCGGCGACCCGGGCCTTGGTGAGGCGGGACTCGTCGGTGACGCCGACGATGAGCTGGCCGCCCTCCGCGTCGAGCCAGGCGCCACCGAAGGCGTCGCCCAGGTGTTCACGCATCGTCTGCTCCAGCCCGGGCGCTTTCGCCTCGAAGGACAGGCGCTGGTGCACCTGCTGCTCGGTGAGGCCGAGGTCCCGGCGCATCGCGGAGACGATCTCCGGCGACACATCGTCAGAGGCCTCGGCGGCCATCGGCAGGCCCGTCAGGGTGGCAAGGCCAGCGAACATCGCCGCGGTGGAAAGCCAATCAGACATTCGATTCATGGAGGTAGATGGGGTGTTCCCGCGGCAGCGCGAACGCCAGGGCAGGGGACAGTGCCTGCGCGTGGGAGTGAGAGGGATTCCCTGGCGTGATGTGGAGTCCGCATGAGCATGCGGCATGCCAGCGGGCGTGCAAAGACTTCCAGGGCGAAGGAGGTGATGGCGTATGCCCCTCTCGCAATTTTCTGACGGACAGGTGGTGACAGCCGTCCTCGGCTGGTGACAGGAGTTACCACCTGTCCGTCAGGCGGAAGCGGTGGCCGGCCCCCAGTGGGTGGCCGGCCACCGGCTGGCCTCAGTTGCAGCAGTACCGGTGGGTGGGGCACACGCTGCCGTCGCTACAGACGAAGACGCAGTAGCTCTGGTTGTAGTCACAAATCATGTCCCGGCGGTTGCGGCAGGCCGAGTCATCTTCGACGCTACAAGGGATGATGAGCTCCTGGCTCGTCTCGCCGAGCGCGGCCTCCGCTTCCGGCGCTTGCACGCCGCCACAGCCCCACAGCCCACACGACAGCACCACCGCGAGTCCCGCGCTCCGCATCCAGGTTGGCATTGTTGTCTCCAGCGTTCGGTCCCGTCCATCGGGACGTGACCGCAGTCTAGTTCAGGAGGCACCGACGACACCGGTGACTCAAGCATCCGTCTGATAATGGACCAGAGTCACTGTCACCCCCACGTCATGGGCTGTCGGGTCATGCATGACTGAGAGGTGAGTCCGTCGCCGAGCCAGCCAACGCGACGCGTCTTCATTGATGCACTGAGATAGTTAATTTCCAGAATGAGCCGTCTAATTGGCGCGCGGGAAAAGTGAAGGCGGCGCGCTGTTTTGGCGTCTTGTGCTTGTGACAGGCGACGTGGGTTGATACCTTGAAGTTCCGAAATGCTGTTTATGCCGGGATGGCAGATTTATGATGGGTCTGTCATCCGAGGAGAGAGCAGCGTGCGACAGATTGAGGTCATCCGGCAGCTCGACCATCGGTTCCAGCATCAGGTGCCGTTTGGAGATTCGTCGAAAATCGTGTTGCGTGTCATCGAACGCTACAAGTTCGTCCTGGAGGTGTTGTCGCGCCAGGACGCGCGGCTGCGGGCGCTGACGGAGCGCGTCGAGGCGCTGGACACCGCGTCCGTGAATGTCTTGTTCGGTGATCTGCTCGTGCGCGCCGCGCTGGAGACGGCCATCAGCAAGCTGGAGACGACGGGGCCGGTGGGGGCGGTGCGTGACACCTTCCCGGCGCTGCTCGGCGAGGCGCTGGATTCGCTGGAGGAGGGCCGCGGCGTGTCCGTCGCACGCAAGGCGATGGGGCGTGACTTCGCGGTGGGACCTTCGGGCCGCACGTGGGTCTGGGACCTCCCGGAGACGCCGTCGCGGGTCGGGGACCTGCTGCGCGACAGCATCCGCACCGGGTTCATGCCCGGGGCCCAGAGCAGCGTCGAAATCATCCGTCCGACGCCGCGCATGGTGGAAGGCCTGGAGCGGGCCTGTGAGTTGCTACGGCGGCTGGTGCCGGAGATGGCGCAGAGCGTCTTCCTGCACCTGCACTGCATCGCCGTGGCGAACATCCGGGGCCCACGCGGCCGGATGCTCACCGGCTCCGGGGGCGACGGCACGCCGTGCATGATTTTCATCGACCCGGACGAGCTGGAGAACCCGTGGGACACGGCGGGCCACATCCTGCATGAGGCCATCCACCTCAAGCTCTCCGACCTGATTCGCACGGGCGCCATCGTGACGGATGACGACCCGGTGGAGCTGCCCTGGGGACGGCGGACGGCCCTGTCCAACAGCGTCTTCGCCTACCACGCGTACGCGCACATGCAGGTGTTCCGCGAGGCGGTGACGCACCTGGGGCCAGACTGCTACGCGGAGTTCGGCGCGCCCCGTGACTACGACGCTCCGGCCCACGCGATGTCGGTGGTGAAGAACGACGTCAAGCCCTACTCCCGGGCCGAGGAGCGGCTGGCGTACCTGCACTCGCAGCTCTCCGGCCCGCTGTCGCCCCGGGTGACGCCCTACGGGCGCGAGCTCGTCGCGTGGCTCTGGGACACGGTGCGTCCCCTGGTGGACGGCGTCACTGGCGACGACGTCGCGCCGCGCGCCGCGGCCTCCACGCCAGCGCCGCCCCGCGCCAGCCGGGCGCCGTCGTCGGTGCGCTACCGGCAGGGGCGCGACCTCTCGCTGCGCCGCTCCCCGGCCTCGGAGGTCCTGTTCGCGCTGGACCCGGCGTCGCGGAAGATCGTCACCCTGAACCTGTCGGCCTGGCTCGCCTTCGAGCTGTGCGACGGCAAGACGGAGGAGGAGGTGCTCTCCTCGTACACCTCGTCGCTGGGGCTGGGGGCCGAGCGCGCCTGGGCGCAGCTGGCGCCCACGCTCAGGGGCCTGGAGTCCAGCGGGATGATTGAGCAGGTCGCCGAGGGAGGTGCGCCGTGACGAACGTCCTGGGCGTCGTCCAGGCGGCGGACCGGGCGTTGTCGAGCCACCCTTCGTTCGGGGACTCGCCGCGCATCCTGGCGAAGGTGCTGACCCGCTATCGCTTCGGCGTGGAGCTCTTCGCGGAGCGGCTGCCCGCCCTGTCGCGCGCGGTGGCCGCGGTGGAGGCGCTCAGTGACGCCGAGGCGCGCCGCGTCTTCTTCGACCCGCTCGTGCGCCTGACGCTGGAGCAGGCCTTCTCCGACCTGGAGGCAGGGCGGCTGACGTCGCCCCACCCGGTGGAGGAGATGCTGCCGGGGGCGCTGGAGGCGCTGCCGCTGGGCCTGTGCGAGTCGCGCATGCCGTCGCGCTGGCAGGTGGGCTCGGCGGTTCCCAAGTGGCTGTGGGACGTGGCCCAGCCCACGGATGCGTACTCGCGGGCGCTGCATGCGGCGTTCGACGGTGTCTTCGGCGCGAAATCCAAGAGCGGCGGGACGCTCCTGAGTCCGCAGGCCAAGGCGCAGCGGACGCTCGATGACGCCATCGAGCTGCTCTCCCTGCTGCTGCCGCACTCGGGCGCGAGCGCCCTGACGCACGTCGAGGCCATCGCGCTGCTCAGCGCGAAGCTCGAAGGCGGCACCGTCCTGTCCGCCGCGGGGGGCGATTTGACGCCTTCCACCATCTTCCTGGCGTTGGAGGAGCTCGGGAACCCCTGGGACATCGCCGGGTGTCTGCTGCACGAGGGGCTTCACATGAAGCTCTTCGATGCGACGCGCTCGGTGGCGCTCATCGCGAAGCCGGAGGAGACGGTCCAGGTCCCCTGGCGTGACATCCGGTGGACGAGCGTGCGCGCGGTGTTCTCCTATCACGTGTACGTCCACCTGGCGCTCTTCAAGGCGGCCGCGCTCACGGCGGACCGCGCCCTGACGGAGCGCTTCGGAGACCCGTCGTCGTACGTCTCGCGTCCGCACGCGACGTCGGTGGTGAACAACGACGGCGCTTCGCCCTATGGCCGCTCGGTGGACCGGGCCCGCTTCCTGGGAGAGATGTTGCTGACGGAGTGGGCGCACCTGCTCACGCCTCAGGGACGCGACTTCGTCCGGTGGCAGCGCGAGTCCCTGGCGCCCGTGGACCGCGCGCTCTTCCTCCAGGACGCCAGACCCCAAGCCCCTGAGCCGGCGCGGGCCGCGTACCGCAAGGTGGACGGGCTGCGGGTCCGCCCGTCGAAGCAGGGCGAGTGCTTGATGGTGTTCTCACCGGCCGCGCCGCGCATTCACTGGCTCGACCTGAATGCGTGGCTGATTTTCGAGCTCAGTGACGGCAGGACGTACTCCGACATGGAGCGGGCCTACCTCGAGGTCGTCGGCGCGAGAGTGGCCCCGGACGAAGCGCGCCGGCAGTTGCGTTCGGGGCTCGAATCACTAGTACGCAGTACCCTCATAGAGCCAACACGGCAGCAAGGAGACGTGGCATGAACAA
Organism: Myxococcus sp. AM010; assembly: GCF_013372585.1. Taxonomy (NCBI): domain Bacteria; kingdom Pseudomonadati; phylum Myxococcota; class Myxococcia; order Myxococcales; family Myxococcaceae; genus Myxococcus; species Myxococcus sp. AM010. The sequence goes on along the minus strand of NZ_JABXEO010000098.1, from coordinate 8,065 downwards.
CGGATCGCAGTGGCTGGAGACCGTGAAGAACCTGGTGGCCGAGAAGGACCTGCTCCAGGAGCCGAGCGTGACGTGTGGGTCCAGCGCGGAGCGCCAGTGGTGGCCGCCCTACATCGTCAACGACACGTCCAAGAAGGAGGACTGACCCTCCGTAGGGTCAGTCTGAAGTCCTGAGGGTCTGCCCGCCGTGTCCGCGCTCCCATCGAGCCGGATGCGGCGGGCGCTGTGCCGTATCCCCATGCCGCCAAGGACAGCGAGCGAATGGACACCTATGACATCGTGGTGGCGGGCAACGGCGCGCTGGGCCTGGCGACCGCGCGCGCCTTGACGCAGGTGGACCCCCGGCTGCGCATCGCCGTGGTCGGCCCTGTCAGCCGCCCCGCAGGCGCCTCTCCCGCCGCTGGGGCGATGCTGGGTTGCTACGGCGAAGTGACGGCGCCCTTGCTGCGCACCGCGCCGGGCCGCGCGAAGCATGCCAAGGGCGTGCTCGCCGCGCGCCTCTGGCCTTCGTGGCTGGAGCAGCTCAATGGCGAGCTGCCCGAGGACGCGCACGTCCAGGTCCGCCCTGGCACCATCGTCTTCAGCAACGCCAAGTCCGGGACGATTGAGGACGAGAACTTCATTGCCATCCAGCAGGCGGTGAAGGACGAGGACGAGCCCCACGAACTGCTGGACCCCAACCAGGTGCCGGGCCTGAACCCCGCGGAGGACTGCCGGCCCAAGCAGGCGCTGTTCCTGCCCCGCGAGGGCTCGGTGGATGCGAGCCGCCTGCTGCGGGCGCTCACCTTGTCCCTGGAGCAGTCGCCGCGGGTGTCCGTCGTGGATGGCGCGGTCAAGACGCTGGACATCCAGGGGGGCCGCGTGACGGGCGTGCGGCTGGAGGATGGCCGCGCGCTGAGCGCCGCGCAGGTGGTGCTCGCCATGGGCGTGGGGACGCAGGCGGTGCTCGACGAGCTGCCGGAGCTGGCGCGGCGCATCCCCCGCATCTTCAGCGGCGGCGGGACGTCCCTGCTGCTCCAGGTGCCCCGGACGTCGCTCCAGCACGTGGTGCGCACGCCGAACCGGGCCTTCGCCTGTGGCCTTCATGGCATGCCCCGCGGAGACGGCCAGCTCTACTTCGGCGCGACGAACATCCTGATGGCGCGGCCGATGCTGCGCACCACGCCGGCCGACATGTACTTCCTGCTGGAGTGCGTCCTGGAGCAGATTGACCAGGACCTCTGCGGCGCGCAGCTCGTCGCCTGGCAGGCGGGGAACCGGCCCGTCACCGTGGACACGTGCCCGCTCATCGGGCCGACGTCCGTGGAGGGACTGTGGCTGCTCACGGGCACGTACCGCGACGGGCTGTTCCTCTCCCCGCTGCTGGGGCAGCACATGGCGCGGCGGGTGTGCGGGCAGAGCGGCCTGGTGGCCGAGGACTTCCCTCCGGAGCGCAAGCCCATCTCCCTCTACACGCTGAAGGAGGCGCGCGCGGAGGCGCTCAAGCACTACCTGGCCATGGGGTGGGAGCACGGCATCCGGCTGCCCAAGGTGGGCTGGCACCGCGCCTTCCCGCGCTTCTACCAGCAGATGCTGGACTCGCTCTACGACGCGCTGGGGGAGGAGGAGTTCGTCATGCCTCCGGAGCTCCTGGCCATCGTCGACAGCAATCGCGCGGCCATGGTGCCCTTCTTCCGCAACTACTACGCGGAGGTCCGCAAGGCCTGGGCATGAGGCGGGCCCAGGCCCGGGGCGCTCAGCGGCTCTCCGCCACCGTCCGGTTCTGTCGGGCCGTCACGGCCTCGAGCACCGTCGCCGGAGGGACGACGCCCTCGCGCCCGAGCAGCACCGCGGTGGACTCGCCCTCCGCCACCACCTTCCCCCGCGAGAGGAACTGGTGGGTGGCATAGAAGTACTTCTCGTCCCAGCGGGTAATCGACATGGACACCGTGTACTTCTGGAACGGGCGAAGCGGCTTTTTGTAGTCCATGGTGTGGCGCACGATGATGGGCGCCCACTTCTGCTTGAGCATGAGGGCCAGCAGGCCCGTGCGGATGAACAGGTCGACCCGGCTCAAGTCACAGACGGTGAGGAACCGTCCGTTGTTCATGTGCAGGTTCAGGTCCAGGTCATTGGGCAGGACGCGCTGCTCCAGCGTGCTCGTCAGCGCGTCCACGCGCATCTCCGGCTTCCAGAGCGAGGAGAGCATGACCCACAACATCCTGAGATAGAGATTCATGTGCTTCGGACGGCTCCTGCAGGAAGAACGAGATGAGCCGGGCCGGCGGGTAGTACCCCAGCCCGGAGGAACGCTGATACATGAAACCCAGGTGCCCGCCATGCGGCGTCAGCTCCAGCCGCACGTGCTCCCGCAGCGCGCGCGCGTCGGGGAGCGTGTCCCGGGCGACGAGCGGGTCGTCCTCGGCGTTGAGGATGAGGAAGGGGACCTCGATGCCCGACAGGAACTGCTGGCTGCTGCACCGCGCGTAGTAGTCATGCGCGTCCTTGAAGCCGTGGAGGGGCGCGGTGAAGACCTCGTCGAAGGCCTGGATGCTGCGCATCCCGCTCAGCGTCCCAACGCGTGAGGCGAACTCCGGCAGGTGGGCCTTGAGCCGCGCGACGCGCTTGTACGAGTTCAACACGCGGAGCTGGTAGAGCTGGTTGATGCCCTCGCAGGCCCGCCGGGCCGTGCTGGCCAAGGAGAACGTCAGGGACACGGCCGCCGCGGCGGACAGGTGGCTGGCGTGGCCCGTCTCCGCCAGGTAGCGAATCAACATGCTGCCGCCCAGGGAGAAGCCCACGCCATGGAGCGGCGTGTGGGGCTCCTGCTCACGGATGAAGCCCACCAGCCAGGCCAGGTGGTCGGTGAAGCCCGCGTGATAGAAGGGGGCCCGCCGGTTGGGCACGGCGCCGCCCCGGTGGCACAACACCGCCGCGCGCAGGCCGCGCAGGGACAGCTCCGACAGCAGGCTGCGGACGTAGGTGGACTCCTGCGTGCCCTGCATGCCGGGCAGCAGGATGAACAAGGGCCCTGGCCTCGTCCGGTTCAGCCAGTACACGTCCACGAAGTCACCGTCCGCCAGCTCGTGGCGGAGGTGCTCGGTGAGCACGGCGTGACGGCGCCGGTCCAGGTGCGGGACGACGGTCTGCACATGGGAGAAGCGCAGCCACCAGGGGACGTGGAAGGCGTTCGCGGGCTCAGCCATGGACGGTCCGCGCGGGGGCCTCTTCGGGCAGCGGCATGCCCACCTCGGCCATGACGGCCAGGTCCTTCTCCGTCAGCGCACGGGTGCGCCGCCGCACGATGTCCGCCCCCAGCACCAGGTTGAAGTTGGACACGCCGCCATAGCGGTGGTGCAGGAAGTGGTTGCGGTAGACAGCGCGCATGTAGCGGGTCCGCAGCAGCCACGCCAGCCACCGGGGCGCGGTGCGCTGTCCTTCCTCGAAGGGCAGGTGCAGGTACGGGTGGACGAAGTGGCTCATGAAGGGCGGCAGCAGCAGCGTCACGCAGCCGGCCAGGAAGGCAATGGGCTTGAGCGTGAAGTAGAACACCGGGAAGAAGATGACCAGCGGGGCCACGAAGACGAAGGCGCCCTCGCCGTGCAGCCGGGTGGCGAAGGCGCCGTTGATGATGGTCCGGCCGTGCTTGCCCCGCTGGAGCAGCTCCTCGGTGAGCTTCTGCTTCTCCTCCTCGCTCCGGAACTGCGTCACATGGCTGCTCCGGAAGGTCCTCACGTGGTGAATGGTGTGGTGGGAGAAGTGCGTGTTGATCATCGGCCGGAACAGCCGCGGCGCGCGGTTCCAGAAGCGCACCGCCTTCGGGCGCGCGTCGGACACGTACTCGTGCATGAAGGACTCGACGTATGAGGAGATGACGTACCCCAGCGCGAGTCCAAGGAGGACATGGACGTAATCAGGCATGTTCAGCGTTCCTCGCCGGGGAAGGTCAGCAGTCGGCCCAGCTGACCTGGCGGCTCGATGGAGGGCGGGGCGGCCAGCGGTGTCCTGGCCTGGCCCGCGTGGACAGGGGGGAAGCCCGTCATCCTGCCGGTGGCCTCGTCGTACACCTTGAGGCGGAAGGCGAGCACCGACTCGCGCAGGCCAAGCCGCACGCCCTCTTCGACCAGGCCGTGCTGCTCCATGTAGCCGCGCAGCAGGTAGTTGGGGAGCTGGGGCTTCAGGTGATGGACGTGGTGCAGGTTGATGGCGCCGAAGAGCCACTCGAAGGCGCGTGGCAGCACCAGGTGACTGCTGCCCTGGAGCGCCGAGCCCTTCAGGGACCACCGCGCCCGGGGAACCCAATAGGGCCGCTCCACCTGGTGCTGCACGAAGAAGAGCCAGATGCCCAGGCCCGCGGCCACCTGGGTGATGATGAGGTGCACCCCCAGCCACCGGGGCCAGTCACCCAGCGCGAGGAACGCGAGGTGGACGGCCACCAGCGCCAGGTTCGTCACCAGGATGGAGCGGCGCTCGGGCCCGCGCTCCTTGGGGACGATGCCCGGCATGCGGAAGCGCAGCAGGAACTGGAAGATGGGCCCCACGCCCAGGAGGATGGCGGGGTGCCGGTACAGCCGGTAGCGCAGGCGCTGGGCGGGCTTGAGCGCCAGGTACTCCTGGGTCGTCATCGTCACGATGTCGCCCACGCCGCGCCGGTCCAGGTCGCCGCTGGTGCCGTGGTGGACCAGGTGCATGGCCCGCCAGTACGCGTGCGGCGCCAGCGTCAGCATGCCCAGCACCACGCCCACCCGGTCATTCGTCACCGGACGCTGGAACAGCGAGCGGTGGGCACAGTCGTGCTGGAGGATGAAGACCCGGACCAGCACGACGCCCGCGAGCACCGCCAGCGCCACGCCGCCCGCCAGGGATTGGGCGAGGACGACATAGCTGGCCCCCGCGAGCAGGACATAGGCGCCCACGCATCCCACGAGCTGGACCCCGCTCCGCCAGGGGCTGGGCCGCCAGGCCTGGCTGGCGGAGACGGACGTTGTGTCTGAAGTGGAATCAGGTGCCATGACTGTCACGAGGCAGCGCCCCTCCCCCAGGTGCGACTCTTTCGGAGATTTCGGACATAACGTGCGTTGATTCTGGAATCAAGAATCTCCGGGAGCATGCCTACTTGACGTCAGGAGCCGCCTTGAGGAGGGGCGTCAGGTCTGGCAACCGGCAGAGGACCTGATGGGTGACACGGCTTCGCGTGGCATGCGCGGAGTACGAGCAAACATAGAATGGGAGCGACATGCACACGTCATTGCGCCAAGGGACTGTGTCTCCTCCTCTCTTCGTGGGGCGTGCGCACGAGCTCCGGCGTCTGGGGGAGATGCTGCGGCGGGTGCGGACGAGTGTCGTCTATGGCCTGCCGGGGGCAGGGAAGTCCGCGCTGGCCGCCGCGGTGGCGGCGCGGCACCCGGGGACGGTGGTCCACCGGCGCCTGCGTCCAGGCGACTCGCTGGGCACGGTGGTGGACGACCTGCGGCGGCTGCTGCGGGATGCCCCCGTGCAGCAGGCGCTGTCGGATGAAGCCCGCCTCGATGACCTGGCACGGCAGGCCGACGCGAGCGAGGCGCTGTGCGTGGTCGACGACCTCCAGGTGCTGCGGCCCGAGGAGCGCGCCGCGCTGCTGGAGGAGCTCGGCGGGCGGCTGACGCGGGGGGCGCTGTTGGCCACGTCGCGCGAGGCCGTTCCCCGGCGCGCCACCAGCCCGGACCGCTTCGAGCTGCGGCTGGATGGCCTGACAGAGGCGGCGGCGCGCACGCTCTGGCGTCAGCTCGACGCGCTGTATGGCGCGCATGAGGGGTTCGAGCACGCCTGGCGCCGCTCCCGGGGGCTGCCGTTCCACCTGCGGCGGGCCCACGCGGGTGACGTGGAGGGAGAGGAGCCGGTGCTCAAGGCGCTGCTTCAGTTGAGCGCGGATGAGCGGCGGCTCGCCTCCGTGCTGGCGCTGAGCGAGGCGCCCCTGTCTGCGGAGGTCCTGTCGGGCCTCTTCCCGGGAGGGCACCACGGCGAGCTGCTGCGGCGGCTGGGGGCCAGGCTGCTGGTGGAGCTGGACGCCCGCGGACGCCACGGCATGCACGACCTGGTGCGGGACGCCCTGGTGTCGCTGCTCGACACGGAGGAGGTGCGCGCCGCGCACGTGGCCCTGCTGGAGCTGCTGCCGCGCGAGGAGGTGCCCGTGGTGGTCCGGGTCCGCGCGATGAGCCGTCACCTCCAGGCCCTGGGGAGGCCCGCGGAGCGCGTGGCCTTCATCGTGGCCAGCGCGGAGCTGCTGGTGCGCCATGGGGCGGCGGGGGAGCTGCTGGCGTGGCTGGATGCGCTCCCCGGCGACGCGCTGACCCTGGACGCGCGGCTGGCGCGGGGAAGGGCCCTGGTGCGGCTGCTGGAGGTCCGCCGTGCCTACCCGGAGCTGCTCGCGCTCCAGGCCTCGTTGGAGGCGCAGGGGGCGGACGCGGGCCTGCGCGAGGGGGGGGGCGCGGTGCTGGTGCGGGCGGCCCTCTTCGCCCTGGAGCTGGACGCGTGTGAGCGGACGTTGGAGGCCATGCCCGCCCCCGGCGGCGCGGAGGTGTTCTTCCAGCAATTGCTGGCGTGGGCGGCGTTGCGCTACTTCCAGGGCCGCATCGACGAGGCGCTGGAGCTGTTGGACGGCGCCGCCGCGGCCTCGGACGACCGGCGGGCGCGGGGATGGTGCGCCTACTCACGCGCGTTGATGCTCTGGCTCGACGGGCGGGACAGCGAGCTGGCCGAGCCGGTGGAGCGCGGCATCGTCCTGCTGGAGGACGCGCGCGCCGACTCGCGGGGGGCGCTGGTGACGGCCATGTCCGCGGGCATCTTCAGCCGGCTGGGCCGCTTCGCCGAGGCCGAGTCGGCGCTCACGGAGGCCTGGGCGCGCATGGAGGAACTGGGCGCTCCCAGGCTGGCGCTGGAGCTGGACTGCATCGCCGCGTGGGTGCTGGCGGAGCGGGGGCATCGCCGGGACGCGCTCGTGGCGCTGCGCAAGGTGGAGGCCCGCGCGGAGCGGGGGGGCTACCTGTTCATCGCCCTGCTGTGCCGGGCTGGCGCGGGCCGCGTGTTGCTGGAGCTGGGCCGGTGCGCCGAGGCCAGGGCGCTGCTGGAGGTGCTGGAGGGAGACATTCGCCGCCTGCGGGTGCTGGGCATGTCGCGGGCCGTGGCGTCGGCCCGGCGCATGGATGTGCTGACGGTGGAGTCGTGGCCCACCCGGGTGGAGCCGCGCGAGGTGCGGCCAGGGGTCGCGGCCCGGCAGCGGGCGCTGGTGGCCCTGGAGGCCGCGCGGCGCGGCGACGAGGTGCTGGCGCTGGGCCTGCTCGTGTCGATGGAGTCGCTGGTGGAGGGGACGGACTTCGCGCTGGAGCGCGCGCTGGGCCACCTGGCGCGCGCGTGTCTCCACCGGCTGCACGGGCGTGAGGTGGAGGCTCGCGACGCGCTGGCGTCCGCCAGCCGGAGCGCCGCGGAGGGTGGGGTGGACCCGGAGGTGGTCCCCACGCTGGCGAGCCACGTCTTCACGGACCGGGCGGCGCTCCGCGCCAGCGCGCCCGTGGACGACGGCGGGCCCTCCGGAGCGGCTGGCGTGGTGGTGCTGGATGCGCGGCGCCACGAGCTCCGGGGGGCGGGGCGGACCGTGTCCCTGGCGCGGCGGGTGCTTCCGCGCAGGCTGCTGTATGCGCTGGCAAGTCAGCCGGGCCGCGCCGTGTCGAAAGAGGACTGCGTCCGGGCGATGTGGGACGCGGACTACGACCCGCGGCTCCACGACAACGCGCTGCGCGTCCACGTCAGCCACGCGCGGGGCCTGCTGGAGGGAATGGAGGCCCGCATCGTGTTCGAGCCGCCTGGCTACCGGCTGGAGACCGCCGAGGGTTTTGTCTTCGTGACGGTTTAGCGCGATTTAATCCGGCTTAACTCGCCCGGGCGCCGCGGCCTCGCGACAATCTCAATCATCGCATGGGGGGGGCTGCCTGTGTTTGACGGCGGCGTGCGATGCGACCAGTCAAACCAGAGATGGGAGAACTCACATGAAGTCGACGTTGATGAAGCTGTTTGTCGTTGCGGCGGCGGTCGTGGCGGTGGGGTGTGGGGG
>NZ_JABXEO010000097.1:0-30120 GCF_013372585.1 Myxococcus sp. AM010 | reverse complement strand
GCCCCGCCGCGCACGCGCACAGGGCCCCCGACGTCAAGAGCCCCACCGCGGGCCCGGCCCGGCGCGCCACGAAGGCCACGCTCGCCGCGGCGAGCGGCAGGGCCACCGGCCCCCATACCCACGCGCTCGACAGGTCCGCCGCCATGTCACCCCGCGACGCCGCCGCCCGGGCCGTCGTCCTCGGGCAGGTGCGCCTTGCCCGTCTCCTCGTGGAGCCGCCGCGCCAGCAGCAGCGAAAAGCCCGTGGTGCTCACCGACACGACGATGCCGGTGAGCACCAGCGCGGAGGGCACCGGGTCTGGCGGCTCCACGCGCCGCCCCACGGCCACCAGCACCAGGAAGATGCCGCTGCCCAGGAGGTTGGCGGCCAGCAGCTTGCGCACCAGGTGCTCCCGCGCCAGCAGCCCGTACAGGGCCACGGCCACCACCGCCGCCGCCGCGCCCAGGTACAGCGTCACCGCGCTCACCGTGGCGCCTCCCCGCGCCAGGTCCCCGGCACGTCCCGCCGTCCGGCGAAGAGCACCGCCAGCACCAGCGCGATGGACACCATGGCCGCCACCTCGATGAGGACGATGAGCCCATAGGCCGCGTCGCGCGGATACTCGAGCAACCGCCCCGCCAGGCCCGCGCCCACCGCCACCGCGAGGAACACCGCCGTGCCCGCCACCAGCCCCAGGCGCATGGGCCACCGGTCCGCCACCACCGGCGGCAGCCTGCCCGACACGCGCAGCACCACCGCCGCGCCCACCAGCAGCGCCGCCGCCTGGAAGGCCCCGCCCGGCAGGCGGCTGCCCACCCACAGGAGGTACAGCGCCACCAGCACCGCCACCGGCACGCCCAGCCGCGCCAGCGCCGGCAGCACCGGGCCCGCGTCCACCGGCGCGTCCGCCGGGCCCGCGGGCCTCGCCGGCAGCACGGCCCAGGCGGCCAGCCCGGCCAGCCACAGCACCCCCACCTCCAGCAGCGTGTCGTAGGCGCGGAAGTTGAGCAGCACCGCGGTGACGGGGTTCTTCACGCCGCTGTCCGGCAGGCGCTCGCGCACAAGCTCCGGCAGCCGTGTGGGCGGCGCGGGCAGCGTCCACAGGGCCCACAGCAGCAGCCCCCCCACGGCGGCGCACGGCAGCGCCACCCAGGGCCTCCAGGCCATCGGGCGCTCCCGCGCGCGCCCCAGCCGGACCGCCGCGTCCAGCAGCAGCGCGCCGGTGAAGCCCGCGCTCAGCCCCGCCTCGGCCAGCGCCACGTCCACCGCGCCCAGCCGCACCCACGCCAGCGCCAGCAGCAGCCCGTAGGCGATGAACACCACGCAGGCCTGGAACACGTCCCGGGCGCAGACGGCCCGCCAGACCAGCAGCGGCAGCGCCAGCGCCAGCAGCGCGTCCAGCATCAGTCCCGCGTCCATGGCCGCTCCCGTCCGGACGCCCGCGCCGCGAAGCGCCCCACCAGTTGCCCCGACGCGGCGCTCGCCACCAGCGCCAGGACCCACACCACCAGCACCTTCAGCGCCGCGGCCACGGACTCCGCGCGCAGCAGCAGCCCCAGCGCCACCAGCCCCAGCCCGGCCCCGTCCGCCTTGGACACCGCGTGCAGCCGGCACAGCACGTCCGGGAATCGCAGCAGCCCCACCGTCCCCGCGGTGAAGAACAGCGCGCCCAGCACCACGAGCGCGGTGGAGAGGACGTCTCGCGCCAGCGCCATCATGGCCGCTCCTCGGGCGCGGCCGGTGGCCGGGTGATGAAGGTGGCGGTGGACACCACGGCCAGCACCACCAGCACCAGCGCCACGTCCCGCAGCGGCCCACGCTCCTCCGCCTCCGCCAGCAGCAGGAGGATGGCCACCCCCGTGGTGCCGAAGAGGTTGGCGGACACCATCCGGTCCGCCGCCGTGGGCCCGCGCAGCAGCCGCCACAGGCCCACCAGGACGTTGAGCAGCAGGACGACCGCCACGCCCAGGAAGAACGCGCTCATGGCCGCGGCCCTCCCACCGGAGCGACGCCGAAGATGGCGGCCACGCTCCGCTCCAGCGCGCGCAACTCCTCCAGCGCGGCCTCGCGCGCGGGCGCTCGCGCGTCCAGCAAGTGCAGCGTGAGGCGGCCCTCGTCCAGGTCCACCCCGAGCGTCCCCGGGATGAGGCTGCCGACGCTGGAGAGGAACACGCGCGAGGGCAGGCCCGGCAGCCACACCGGCACGTCCAGGTACCCCGGCGACACCGGCGGCCCCGGCCGAAGCGCCCGAAACGCCACGTCGACGCTCCCGGTGAGCGCCCGCCGCGCGAAGCCCGGCAGGAAGCGCAGCAGCGCCCACCACCGGACTCCCGTGGGGCCCGGTGGAGACAAGGCCAGGCTCGCCGCCAGCGCCAGCGGCACCGCCACCAGCCCCACCCACAGCCCCTCCGGATGGGCCTCCACGAGCACCGCCCACAGCACGGACAGCAGCGCGCCCCGGACAGCGAGGGTCCACGCCCGGCGCGGGCCTCGGAAGCTGTGGGCTTGGGGAGAAGGCATGCGGTGGCACCCGTGGCGCCAATGAGTCGGCATCCCTCGCCCCTCGCGGCCATCGTCCCGCGGGGCCGCCCGCTGTCGCTGTCCGTTCCCGCACACGCCCTGGCACGAGGCACGCGGGCGCAGCCCCCTCCGCAAGGGACGCTCCCCGCGCCAGCCGCGCCTTCAGTTCGTTGGCCTCAACCCGCCACGGCCGCGTGCCGAGCTGTCAAGGCGCGGGACGGCCACCGAGGAACTCAGTGCCGGATTCGACGAACGAGATGGGATTGCCGAATGGATCGACCGCATAGAACAGCGTCTCGCCCCACGGCATGTGCTCGATTGGCGTCACCGCGGTAGCGCCAGCCGAAAGGCACCGCTCGCGGAGGGCGCCGAGGTCCCTGGTCGAGAAGTACACGTACTGGAACGGATGTGGGCGCCAGGTCTCGCCGTGTTCGGCGGCATCGCCATCCTCACGTGGCGAGTAGCATGCAAGCACGGCCCCGCCGGCGTCCGCAGCGGCGAAGTAGTGCCGGCCAGGGGAGACGCGCTCCCCGGGAAGGCCAAGCACCTGAGCGTAGAAGCGTGTTGCCTGCTCGATGTCGGCAACCGGGAGGATGATTCGAAAGAGCATCATCGGGGACTCCAATCATTCATGGGTTCGACGGCGCATGGCCTTGGGCGGGCGCCGGTGCACCGCGTCCCGCCCCGCCTCACCCTCCGGAGAGCCCCTCTCGAAGCGCCCCGCCGGCACCCGCTTCGCCGTCCCACAGCCCCCCATGAGCAGCAGGAGGACGACGACGCACGAACGGTCCGAGATGAATGTCATCCGGAGAACTCCTGGTCGAAGAGGACCCCGCTGGCGGGCAGCGGCTTCAGCGGGCATGTTCGAATGCGACAGTCCGAGGGTCCAGGAGAATGACACGGACCCGCGGCGCCGCCGGATGCGTCGCGAGGCGCCAAGCCTTCAAGACGCGGAAGTCCCGCGCCAGGCCATTGACCTGATGTGCGGGAGCGGGATAGCGCGCCCAGTCCCACTTCCGCTCAAAAGGAGCGCATCTTGGTCCGTCGACTTCTTCCCTCCCTCCTGCCGCTGCTGCTGCTGGCCTCCACGGCCGCGGCGCAGACCACCCCCACCGCCATCACCTTCGATGGGTATTGGAACGAGACGCCGTCGGTGGAGTTGATTCCCGTGGGCGGCGCGGTGGTCGTCAACTACGACACCAGCCGCCTGCCGCAGTGCCGGGGCACCACCTCATCGGGCGACCCGACCTGGACCATCACTGGCCACGTCCAGGTGAACCGCGGCCCGGTGGTGAGCTTCTGGGTGGCCGGCCACGCGCCGGACGGCAACCCCTCCCAGCGCACCCTGCATCTCCCCGCGGGGTTGAGCGGCGCCCTGGTGATGTGGTTCGACATCTCCAGCCAGGGCTGCCAGGCCTGGGACTCCAACTACGGGAGCAACTACCACTTCCCCATCGGCGCGCCGACCCTCTCCTTCAACGCGAACTGGGACGAGCCCGTGGCGGGCACGCTGCGCGCCGGCCAGGAGTTCATCGTCAACTACGACGTGGCCCGCCTGCCCGAGTGCCGCGCCACGTACAACGGCCCGGCCTGGGCGATTGTCGCGCAGTACCGCTTCGACAACGGCCCCATCCAGGAGACGGTCGTCACCGGCTCCGGCAGGTCCGTGCCGGCGGCCATCACCGCTCCGGCCGGCGCCCGCCACCTGGAGATGTGGTTCCGCAACACGGACCGCAGCTCCTGCGTGCGCTACGACAACAACTACGGCTCCAACTATCACTTCGCAGTGGAGTGAGCCGCACCGGCTGATAGCGGCGTGAGGATGAAGCAAGCAGCCGGAGGCTGTTGGGCGTAGTCGCCGCTTGGCGAGCTGCGCCTTGCCGGAGCGCTCGAAGGAGTCGGCGCCCAGGTCCTTGTAGGGAAGTTCCTGGCGCGGCATGTGGTGGGCGGCCGTGAGCATGGATTCGGGGTGCGCACCAGGCTCCGGGTCCAACTGTTCGACGGGCTCACCTGCACCCATGACGCGCCAACCTCTGTGCCTACGCCACGAACAGGCTACCGCGTTACATTCCTGTGGGTCGGGCGCGCAGCCCGGTGGTAGCTGTTCGGAAATGTCGGGACTTTTGTGGCGTCAAAACCCCCGACATTTCCGAACAGCGAGCTACGGGAGTGACTCCGGCCCCCCGCCGCCAGGGGGCCCCTGAGATGGCCGCGGGGTCCGTTCAGCATGAAGTCCGCAACGGAGGTGATGGCATGGCATCCGCGCGCGCCGTGCGCTGACGAGGTGCCCCGCGCGCATGCACTCCCACGCGAACCGCTCCGTCCTGCTGTCGCTCCTCCTGCCCTGCCTGACGCTCGCGCAGCCCCTGGACGACACGCCGCGGAGGACACGCCCACTGTGGCGGCGCCGCCTCTCAGTTCATCTGCGCTGCGCGATGAGTCGTGAACCTCGCTCGCACTTCACTTCGCGCTACTCGACGAGCACGAGAACGACTTGCTCGGTGGTGTTGCCCGCCGCGTCCGTGGCCCGGACGAGCACGACGTTGTGCCCGGGGTTCGACAGGGTCACCGTGTTGGTCGCGACATTCGTGCCCGCGCCCACGTCGGTGCTGTTGACCCAGTTGACGGTCACCCGCACCGGGCTGAGGTCCGTCACCTCGGAGCGCACCTCCACCACCGGGGACTGGGGCTCATCCGGAGCCGGGGACAGGACGCGGAGGATGGGCGCGGTGCGGTCCACCGTCACCTCCCGGCGCTGCGTGGTGATGCCGCCATCGACGCTGATGACGGTGAAGGTGATGAGGTGAGGAAGGCCGCCGAGCGCACCATGGCCAGGCGCCCAGCCGCCAGGGACGTGGCCCGGCGAGGTGGCCGAAGCGACCCGAGCTCCCCGGTCTCGAAGGGCTCCCGAGGAGCCCGTGGGAGGCTGACGGGAGTCCCTGGTGACGTGTGGCTGGGAGAGCGCGGGTACGCTGCGGGAGTTGCAACGACGAGCAGCTCGTCGCCTTCACGCGCAGGGGAAGAGGGGTGTGCCCCTCCTGTAGCGTGCATTGCCGCTAGCGCTCTTCGGCGGCTACGTCCTGCCAGCGGCGCTCGGCGGCGAGCGCGCGGGGCCGTCCAAGCCCGGCCCGAACACACAAGCACAGGCCAGTCTCACCGAAGCGAAGGTCCGCACAATGCGACCGCCAATGCCCTACACATTGCACGCAGATTTGATGGGAATGAAATCGACACCATCAAACCTGGGCTCATCGTCCTCATCGTACATGTGGTCCAAAACGCTATTATTCACGATCAACATGCCCTGACTCTCAGCAAGCCTGAACAACAGGGCACCATTTGCGCGTTCTGTGTCAATCACCAACTCCTTGAATTCATAGCCCGTCCCGCCAGGGCCTTCGTAAGTCGATTTATCAAGATCTGCGCACGCAACCCTGCCCAACACATTGACCACCTTGTAGGAATTCCAAGCCTCACCGGTGACTGGATTTCTGAGTATCGCCTTGAACGTCTGCATGTTGTCTACACCGGCGTGGCGAAATGCATCCACCAGACGATCAGAAAACAACGGCATGAAGCTGGCTACAAAGTCCGCAGGGGGGTGTGCGCCGGTATTGTTCACGAGGAACTCAACGGGCTCAGGCACTGGCACCGTAATCAAATCACCAGCCTGAAATCCAAAAACACCATCTGGTACTTTCGGCCATTCCATGACGCCGTGTTTCTGTCCAATCTCTACTTCAAGCTCGAAGTACATAGAGCTCCCTTCACGTGTGTGCTCTGCTGAACCTCATTGCTTCGTTTTCATAAAGCGCCCACTGTCCTACGGCTGTCACGGTGCAGGACGGCCACCGAGGAACTCGGTGCCGGATTCGACGAACGCGATGGGATTGCCGAATGGGTCGACCGCATAGAACAGCGTCTCGCCCCACGGCATGTGCTCGACGGGCGTCACCGCGGTAGCGCCAGCCGAAAGGCACCGCTCGCGGAGGGCGCCGAGGTCCCTGGTCGAGAAGTACACGTACTGGACGGATGTGGGCGCCAGGTCTCGCCTGGGCAAGTACGAGAACGAGTTCGCCAGCATTGAATGACGGACCACCCCGAGCGGCTGCCACAACTCGGCACAGGGGGGGGGCTCGCGACCATGAAGTGCCGTACACGCTGAGGTATGACCTGAGCCATGAGCGCGTCCTCGAGAAGAAGTGCGACGCGGATTGCGTTGGTGGTGAGGTGGCGGGCAGAGGCGCCTTGATGGAGAGCGTCATTGCGCGCGATGCGGACCAATTCAAGGAGCTGCTGGGGGGGCAAAGTCGGTCTGCGGCGTCCCGGTGCCGCCTACGTTCGTCGCCACCAACTGGAAGAACAGCGCCGATGCTTCATCGACCTTGGCAGCCATGGGTACCATCGGTGCGAACGTACCACAGCGTCTCCTTGGACAATCCTCCTCTTGAATGAGGGCCGAGAAGCGCGTGCAAGCCGACCGACAATGAAGACGTCCTAACCAGGGTCCAAGGACCAGGTGCCTTCTTCCCAGCGCTTCAACGCCTCGGAGGCCGCGAAGGAAACAAGGCCCTCCCCCTGTGCTGCATCCTTCAAGACGGTTTTGGCCTCCTCCGTTCCATGGCGAAGGAGGAAGGCCGCCGCCTTGACTCGAACGTCCATGCGAGGATGCATGAACAGAGCTGCGAGGGCATCCCTCCCAGGGTTGCCATACGCGCACAGCTTGTCGAATGCCGCGTTCACCTTCTTGGCGTGCTTGTTTCCGGTCTTCGCGTCTCCCCGCCAAATCGCATCGGTCTGGGCTGCGGAGTGCTGAGCGAATGCCTCTACGAGCTTTTCGAGACTCACTTCCGGACTCCCCAAGTCCCCTTCTGCACCTTTTCGATGGCCTGCAATCCAAACTGGCGCTGGGCCTCACAGGACTGCGTGCTCAACCACCGTCGCACCGTCAAGCTCCTCGAACCGGTGATTTCCTGTTGAATCGAGGAGTAGAACCCGCTCACGCGCGTGTGCAGTCCTTCCTCCAGTGGGATGACGTTCTCGGTGTTGTGGATGGCACGGGGACCGAATCGCTCCACGTTGCCAGGAGTCTGCTCGACGATGTGGTGCCATTGCTTGCCTGGCCCCGCTGAGAGCCCAAAGCACTCTTGAGGCCGCCGAACGAGCCCCAGGATCTGAAGCCGGCAGGATTGCTCCCCGCTGCGGCTCCTCCTCCGACCATGCGCTGGGCGGCCATGGCGACCGCCGTGGCAGGAAGGGAAATGATGACGGCGCTTCCTACGACGGCCACCGCACGCACCTGTCCTACGTTCGACAGGTTGATGCCTACGCCTGAAGCCCCTGCCACCGCTGCCTCCGTGAAGCGGGGCAACATCGACAACCGCGAGGCCAGCCACGCGGCGCCCCCGGTCATGCCATGGCTCACCACCACGGTGACCGCGAGGACGAAGACGCACGCCACCTCCGGGCCGACCCTGTTGGCGAAGACCTGACCGGCCTGCTCCAGTTCCACCCACGTCGTGGCCAGGTCGGCGGCCCCCTTCAACTCCCGGCTCGCGTCCACCACCTCCAGGAAGGTCTCCACTCCCAGGTAGATGAGCAGGACCGCCGAGACGATGGCCGCCGCCTTGGTGAACACCGGCTCGGGGTTGGCCGCCAAGACGGCCCAGGTAACGAGGCCCGTGGCGATGACGGTGTAGAAGAGATGGGGCGCCAGGGTCTTCTCCACCGCCCTGGCGATGGACTCCTTGAGGGGCGCCAGTGAGAGGCCCAAGGCAATCCCCAGCTTGTCCCACTCACCCAAGCCCATTCCGTCGTCGAGCAAGGAGAGGCAGTGGTCCCTGCGCTGGCCCGGCTCACAGATGCCGCCGAAGCTCTTGCGCATCAGGCGCTGCCATCGACTGTCCGCAGCGTTGCCGGAGTGGGAGGCGCGCACCAGCCAGCCTTGCCGCGGAGCACGAAGCGTCAGGGGCACCTCCAGCACCAACTGCCCCAGCGCCTCCTCGAATGTTTCCGCGTCCACCTTCACGGACTTGCTTGAGGAGGATGGCCTGTACTCCAGGGGCGAGCCTTGTCCCGTGTCGAGGCGGACGACACGCGGCGAGGCGCACGCATCGAGGATGGCGAGGAGTAGGACCACGACGCTCAGACGGATCGCCATGTGACGCTTTCAAAGCGAGGAAGACTCCAGTTTACGGGAAGGCCACCCCAGAGACGATGATGTTCAGGGTCGCACCTTCATCCGACAGCAGAGAGTGATGCTGCCCTGCCTCTGCACCATGGTGTCGCCGGTCCGGAAATCTTCCTTCTCTGGTGGGATAAGGACCGAGGAGAGGGCTTCGTGAACGCCGTGCTGAGCGCCGTGAGGAAGCTGATGGCCTCGCCGCTCACCCGCGGGAGGATGGCGGCCGTCGCATTCGCGTTGACTGAGAGGGCGCCTCCACCTCTCCCGCTGCGATACTTCGTCGCGCCACCGTGTCTCTCCGGGTCCACTCCAATGAGCCGAAGACGGTACCGGGGGGCGCCAGGGCCCTTCACGCACGCCTGGCGAACGGACACGAGAGACCTGGCGGGCCGCGCCGCAGTGAAGGACGGCGCGGCCCGCGCAACTTCACTTCGCGCTACTCGACGAGCACGTGGATGACCTGCTCGGCGGTGTTGCCCGCGGCGTCCGTGGCCTGGACGAGCACGACGTTGTCCCCGGAGCGCGACAGGGTCACCGCGTTGGTCGCGACATTCGTGCCCGCGCCCACCTCGGTGCTGCTGACCCAGTTGACCGTCACCCGCACCGGGGAGAGGTCCGTCACCTCGGAGACCACCTCCACCACCAGGGACTGGGGCTCATCCGGAGCCGGGGAGAGGACACGGAGGATGGGCGCGGTGCGGTCCACCGTCACCTCCCGGCGCTGGGTGGTGATGCCGCCATCGACGCTGATGACGGTGAAGGTGATGAGGTGGTGGCCCTCCGCGAGGTCCACCCAGTTGAAGACGAAGCCACCGCCGCTGTCCGGGGTGAGGCGCTGGGGCGGCCCGCCGTCGATGGACAGCAGCACCGTGCTGATGGCCGCGCCGCCGGGGCTGGCAGTGGCCCAGCCACAGGCCTTCACCTGCGCGGCGGACGTGTAGCGTGGCGGTTCGCACATGGTGAACCCGGGCGGGGTCGCGTCACGGGCCACCACATGGATGGCCGTGGTGCAGGAGGCGCTGTTGCCCGCCGCGTCCGTGGCCGAGTACGTCACCGCCGTGGTGCCCAGGGGGTAGACGCCAGCCGGTGGGCCGCTGACCGTCGCGCCGCACGCGTCGGAGACGGTGGCCTCCGCGGGCGTGACGAAGGCGCCCTCCGCGCCCGTGGCATCCACGATGCGCTCGGCCGGGCAGGTGATGACCGGCGGCGTGACGTCGACCACGGTGACGGCGGCCGTGCAGGCGTCGCTCGCCTGGCCATCGGAGACCGTCAGCGTGACGGTGTGGGTCCCCACGCCGAAGGGGCCAGCGGGCGTCTGGGTGATGGAGAAGGGGCCGGGCTGGTGGTCCGGGTCATGGCTGCCGTCGTCCACGCTGGCCGGAGCGCCGCAGGCCGTGGCCTCCGCGTGGAGGGTGACGCTCCGGCAGACCGCGACGGGCGGCGCGTTGCTGGAGCAGGCCAGGCTGACGGGCGCGCTGCCGCCGTTGTTGGTCTCCACGCACTCCGTCTCGCGGCCGGTGCCAGTGCCATCGTCATCCGCCACGGCCCAGAGCTCGGCGGTGCCTCCGGGGGCGGAGGCCAGCGCGAGGGTGGCGACCGCGCCATTGCCCGCGGAGAGCACGGAAGGGACAGTGGCCACGCCCAGCAGCGTGCCGCCCGCGTCCGGGTTGCCCTGGTAGAAGGCCACGCGGAGGCCGGCGGAGACGGCGGCGTCACCCTGGTTGTAGACGTCCGCGTTGAGGCGAAGGGTGCCCGTCGTCGAGTCGCAGGTGGTGGAGACCCCCGTCACAATCACGTCGGCCGCGGCGTAGGGGCTGGTGACGCCCGAGCCCTGGCTGTTGGCGCGGAAGGTGTTGAGGCCCGGGGTGCGCCAGTTGGCCACGGGGTGAGCGGGGATGGTGCCGTCGTCGTTGACGTTTGTGACGGAGTACGCGTGCTGGTTCCAGATGCGGCGCGTGTTCACCCAGCCGTCCTCGCGGTCGCGGTACACGCGGATGCCGGCGGTGCCGACGAAACCATAGTTGTTCGAGGCGACGACAATCTCCGCGTTGTCATCACCGTCCACGTCGACGATGAGGGGGTTTTCGTAGGTCGTCCCGGAGGAATGCGCCACGTCGAAGCGCACCGCGCCCGTGGCGCCATCGTAGACGCGCAGGCGGCGCTCGTCGCCGTAGACGACCTCGGCGCGGCCATCGCCCTCGAAGTCGAACGTGGACGAGCCTGTCACGTTCGAGCTGTTGTCCTGGGTGACGCTGGACCACTTGACCGCGCCGTTCGTCTCGAAGACGGCGTAGCGCGTGGCGCCGGCCACGCCAATCTCCGGCTGCCCGTCGGCGTCGAAGTCGGCGATGTTGGGCGCCCCCCCATGCCCTCCACCGGGGATGCTCTGGGTCCAGAGTAGCGTGCAGTCGTCATCCAGCAGCGAGACGCGGCCCGACCACACCACCACCACCTCGCCGTGGGAGTCGCCATCGAAGTCCCCCACCCCGGACAGACCATTGCCGATGCTCGTGTTGCGGCACTTGAGCGTGCCGTCATGCCGGTAGATGGCCCGGCCGTTGACCACCTCCTGCAGTCCGTCACCGTCGATGTCCGCCGCGAACGCGAGGGGGCCGACGGGGCCACCCATGCCGTCGACGCCCACCCACTTCAGCGCGCCCGTGTGGCTGAAGACATGGTTGCCGTTGATGATCTCCACCAGGCCATCGCCCTCCAGGTCCGCGAAGGCCACGCCGCCCCAGTTGTTCGCGGGGATGGAAGTCCGGAACTTGAACGCGCCTGTGTTCTCGAAGCAGAGGATGCCGTTGCCGCTCTCCGGAATGGCACACAGCTCCACCAGGCCATCTCCGTCGATGTCCGCGCCGGCCACGCTCGCGGCGCCACGCACGCGCAGGGCCGGGTCCGTCACCGTCCACAGCTCCGCGCCGTCGGCGCCGCTGATGGCTCGCAGCACGCCGTTGGTGGTGTAGTTGGAGCCCACGAAGGTGCTGAAGACGATGTCCGGGACACCATCGCCATTCACCTCCACGACGATAGGCGTCATCATGACCTGGACGTGGGTCGGCAGGACGGGGCTTCCGCTCCAGGCCCACTCCAGCTCCGGCTCGAAGTTGGGGTTGAAGGGTGGCTGGACCTGGCACTCGCCGTTCGCCTCGGCGGCGTTCTGCCCCAGCGCGTCCTGCTCCGCGGGTCCGATCTCACCACACGCCGTCAGCGCCAGCAGCGCCGCGACCGACAGCCGGATGCCCTCCCACCTCGTGTTCTGCTTCATCGCTACCCCCTCAGGGCCTGTCTGGGATGACAGGGCTTCGTGAGGACCCCGGGTATAGATTGGCTTTGCACATTTACAACTGGGTCAAAACTGAACTCAGCAGGAATGTAATTCAAAGCCAATACCGGAAGTTTAAGTTTTCAAGGAAAGGTCGCAACCGGCGAGGCCGGCTTCCGTCCATGCGGGAGGGGCCGAAGCGGCAGGCGTGCCGTGGGCCCCAGGCGACCCTGAATCCGGCGCCTTCCTCTGGAACGGGAGAAGTGCTCATGAAGAACGTGTTTGCCAGCCGCCTGCTGGGCGGACTTGTCTCGGTGTTGCTGGTCGTTGGCTGTGGTGTGGCACCGGCGGGAGAGGAGCCCGCGCCCGCGGTGGAGTCTTCCGCCGAGGGGCTGACGCTCGAGCGCGCTCCTGCCGGTATGCAGGGGACGTTCTCGCATGACGGCTCGCGGGTCGAGTTCCAATCACAAGCACTGTCCGCCGACGCCGTGCGGCTGTTCGTCACCGTGAACGGCAAGCGGTTCGACTTCGAGATGGACTTCAGCGATGGCGTGCTGAAGAGCGACGGGCATGAGGTGGTGTTGAGCGCGCAGGATCGCCAGGCGCTGGCCACCTTCGGATTCTCGCTGGGCAGCCACCTGATGCAGGAGGGCGCGCCGCTCCGGCACGAGCTGCTCGTGGCCGTGCAGGCCGAGTACTGGTCGGAGTCGCCGGAGGGCTATGTGCACCGGGCCAAGGTCATGAACGCGGACGTGAGCGCGATGAGCAATGGGAATGACGGCATCGCCTGCATCACCAAGGGCAGGACCTACACGGCCTTCTACGACCGCGGCACGGCGGGCGCCATCACGTCCAAGGCAGTCGTGGCCAACTCCAACTGGGGCCCCAATGTCTGTGGTGGTGGCGACTACAACTGCATGGGGCGCTGCGGTCCCGGCTGCGGCTGGGGCGCGCCCAGCGCGTACACGCTGGACTGCCTGGACCACGACACGTGCAGCCACGACCTGTGCTCCTCCGACGGCGCCTCGGACGTGAACTGCGGTGACGAGTTTTCGAATGCCCAGGATGACTGGTCCCTGGGTGTGGCCCGCGGCTGTTTCGGCTGAGCAGACACTCCTTGGAGGAACAACTCATGAAGAACGCTCTTGTTTCGTTCGCTGTCCTTTTCCTGGTGGGCTGTGGCGCGGCGGATTTGACGGAGACCGAGGTGGCGCAGGTCGACCAGGCCGTCTCCAACGTGCCGAACACGTGCTTTGGCGCTTCCGGGAGCAACTGCTCCGGGCCCCCGGGCGGCTTCTGCACCAACTCCACCACGACGGCCGGCTGGGTGAGCTGTCTCGTCACGGTGGGCTCGCAGATGCATGATACGTGCTGCATGCAGTACCCGGGCGGCGAGAGCTGCAATGGCTCGCCGACGGCGCAGTTCTGCACGCCCCCGGCGAACTCGGGCTACGGGACGCCCTACCGGTGCTGCAAGGCCGAGTGGGACCACGCCGTGGGGGACATGGCGGCGGGCCGCTACTGGTCCTGGGGCTTCAAGGAGAGCGTGGTGGCGCCCCCGGGCTACCGCATGGCCAACACCGCCGTGCGCAACGGCCAGGTGACGGCGTTCCCCACGGCCAACTCCATCAAGGCGAAGTCCGGCACGAGGCTCTGGAGGCCGGACGCGGAGATGGGCTGGTGCGCCAATGGCATCCGCAGCGCGGGGCTGACCGACGCCATCTGCAACTGAGCGTCCAATCCCCGCGTCGGACGCGGCGCTGGGGCGGCCCCTTGACGGGCCGCCCCGGTGTCGCCGCGGGCGCTCACTCCTCCGCCGCCGGGAGGAGGCGCTCGAGGCTCAGGTCCAACTGGCTTCGGATGAGCCGGTTCAGGCTCTCCAACTCGCCAGCGGGCAGCGGGAGCCGCTCCAGCAGCAGCCTCCGCGTCCGGTCCGCCAGCGCCTCGCACACCTGCCGGAGCCGGCGGAACATCGTCACCCGGTGCGTGCCGTGGAGCGCCGCGAGCCGCGGCGTGGGCAGCCCGTCGATGAAGTGCCAGCGCAGCAGGTTGCGCTCCTCGGGTGCCAGCGACGCCAGCGCATCCTCGAAGGCGCGCTTGAACGCCTCCTGATACTCGCGCCGGACCTGCCGCAGCTCCACGTCCTCCGCGACCGCGGGGAACGCCTCGAAGAACGCCTCCTCCACCTCGACCTCCGGCACGTGCTTGCGCAGCACCTCCAGCCCCTCGCGCGTCGCCACCGCCCGCACCCACCGCCGCAGGTCCCCGCGCCCCTCGTAGGTGCCGATACGCGGCGCGACCCCGCCCCCGGCCACGAGCAGCTTGTGCTGGAGCTGCTGCAGCAGCTCCTCCCGCTGGGAAGGAGGCAGCCGCAGGCGCACCAGGGACACCTCCATCTCGGGCACGCAGTGCTGCTCGAAGCGCCGCAGCGCCGCCGTGTCTCCTCGGCTGCATGCGAACGCCAGGTAGAGGTCGGCGCCCCTCGCGCCGTCCACGCCCGGGGCGCCGCGCTCCAGCGCCGGCAGCCGCTCCACCAGCCACGCCAGGAAGGCCCCAGGCGCCACGCGGAAGCCGGGCCAGACCTCCAGCGCCGCGCCAAGCAGCTCCACCAGTCGCGACTCCCCACCCGCCAGCGCCTCACGCCGGGCCGGGTCCAGCCGCGCCAGGAAGGCCTTCACTTCCTGCTCCGCTTCCACGGGACCCCCAGTTTACATCCGCGTCACACCCCACCATGCTATCAACGGCTGCCTTGAATTGATTGTCATTCCATTCCATGTCCTCACGGTCTGATTCCCTGGGTGCGCCGCCGGTGGTGTCGGATCCCGGCTGCTTGACGCCGGATGCCGCGATTGAGTTCGTGGAAGGACGCTGTCCTCCGGAGCAGGTCGGGACCGTCGGACGGCACGTGGATGGCTGCGCCTTGTGCCGCAGGCTGCTGGCGGCGCTGGCCCTGGACGAGGACCTCGCGCCGCCGGTGCCCGCCAGGGAGCCCGCTGGCGTCACCGAGCCACGGGCCTCGGCCGAGGAGCGGCTGCTGGAGGCGCGGCTGGAGCGGGGACGCTCGGTGGGCCGGTACCTGCTGCTGAACCGGCTGGGCGTGGGGGGCATGGGGGTGGTGTACAGCGCGTATGACCCGGAGCTGGACCGCAAGGTGGCGCTGAAGCTGCTGCGCGTGAGCACGGCGCACACGCGGGAGAGCCAGGCGCGCCTGCTGCGCGAGGCCCAGGCGATGGCGCGGCTCCAGCATCCCCACGTGCTGGCCGTCTTCGACGCGGGCACCTTCGGCGACGAGGTCTTCATCGCCATGGAGCTCGTGGAGGGCAGCACCCTCACCCGGTGGCTGGGGACCGAGCGTCGCGCCTGGCGCGAGGTGCTCGCGGTGTTCCTCGACGCGGGCCGGGGACTGGCCGCGGCGCATGTCGCGGGGCTCGTCCACCGGGACTTCAAGCCAGACAACATCCTCATGAGCAGGGACGGGCGCGCGCGCGTCACCGACTTCGGCCTCGCCACGGCGTTCGGCGCCGGGGAGGCCGCCGCTCCGCCCGCCAGCGGCCTCGTCGCGAGCAGCGGCGAGCCGCGGCTCACGCGCACCGGCACGATGCTGGGCACGCCGGCCTACATGGCGCCGGAGCAGCTTGCCGGCGGCGCGGTGGATGCCCGGACGGACCAGTTCAGCTTCTGCGTGTCGCTGTACGAGGCGCTCCACGGCGAGCGCCCCTTCGCCGGGGAGACGTGGGAGGCGCTGCGCGGCAACGTGCTCGACCACAAGGTGCGTCCGCCTCCGAGGGGCGCGCGGGTCCCCCCGTGGCTGCGCCGGGTGCTGCTGCGCGGCCTGAGCCCCCGACCCGAGGCGCGCTTTGCCTCCATGGAGGTGTTGCTGACCGAGCTTCGGCGCGCGCCCCAGGCCATCCTGCGGCGCCGGGTGGCGGTGGCCGTGCTGCTGGCGGTGGTGGGCGTGGGGGGCCTGGTGCTCCGGGAGCTGCGGCAGCGGCGAGCGCGGTGCCAGGGCGTGGCCGCGCGCCTGGAGGGCGTCTGGGACGAGGCCCGCCGCAAGCGCGTCTCCGAGACCTTCCTCGCCACCGGGCAGCCCTACGCCCGGGACGCGTGGCACATGGTGGAGCGCGCCCTGGACGACTACTCGGCGCGCTGGGCGCGCGACTGGACGGAGGCGTGCGAGGCCACGTGGGTGGCGCGGCGGCAGCCGGAGGAGGCGCTGCGGCGCCAGCACCAGTGCCTGGAGTGGAGCCGGGGCAAGGTGCAGGCCGTCACGGAGCTGCTGGCCCAAGCCTCGGCGGCCGAGGTGCGCGAGGCCGCGAACCTCATGGCGACCCTGCCCGACTTGAACGCGTGCGCCGGGCAGGCCCCTGGGCCCTCCGCGACGCCGCCGGCCGGGACACCGGAGTCCTCGCCGGAGAAGGACGCGCTGCGGCTCCGGCTGGCGCGAGTGGAGGCGCTCCAGGCGGCGCGCCGGGAGCGAGAGGGGCTGGAGCTGGCCCAGGCGGTGTACACCCGCGCGCGCGCGCTGAAGGATGGCCCGCTCGAGGCGGAGACCCTCCTCCGGCAGGGGCAGCTCCAGCAGGCGCTCCAGGAGAACCCGGAGGCGGAGCGGCTGCTGACGGAGGCGGTGCTCACCGCCGAGGCGCTGGGGCTGGATGAGCTCAAGGCCCGCGCGCAGCTCGAGCTGGTGTGGCTGTACGGCGTGAACCTGCACCAGGTCGGGCCGGCCGTGGCCTGGAGCCGCCAGGCGCAGGCCTCCATCCACCGGCTGGGCGGCGCGCTCCGGCTCCAGTACCCGCTGCACCTCCACCTGGGAGGGGCGCTGTTCGACGCGGGCCGGTACGCGGAGGCGGCCGAGCACTTCGAGGAGGCGCGGCGGCAGGCGGCGGAGGTGCTGGGAGAGGACCACCCGAGGCTGGCGGGTATCTGGGCGAACGCCGGCATGGGGCTGAGCGCCCTGGGGCGCTACGAGGAAGCCACCGTCGCGGTCCGGCACGCCCTGGCCCTGGCCGTGAAGTGGCTGGGGCCGCGCCACCCCCGCGTGGCCCACATCCAGACGAACCTGGTGCAGCTGCTGCTGTACCAGCACCGGGAGGACGAGGCGCTCCCCGTCTCCCAGGAGGCGGTGGCCATCTACTCCTCCCTGGACGAGGAGCCGCCGGGCGCCGCGCGCTCCTGGTTGTTCCTGGGCCACATCCACCTCGAGCGCGGGGAGCACGCGCCGTCACGGCGGGCGCTGGAGCACGCCCTGGCCATTGCCCGGAGGGTGTACGGACCGGAGGCACCGGAGCTGGCGGATGCGCTCACGGGGCTCGGCGAGCTGCTGTCGGCGGAGGGCCGGCACGAGGAGGCGCTGGCCTCCATGCGGCGGGCGCTCGAGCTCCAGCAGCAGGCGCTGGGGCCCTCGCACCTCGCGCTGGCGGAGACGCTCGTGCGGATGGGCCAGGTGCAGCTCGCGCTGCGCCACACCCCGCGGGCCACCGCCAGCTTCGAGCGCGTCCTGCGACTCCAGGAGGTTGAACAGAACGAGCCCATTGTCGCGGAGGCGCGGCTGGCCCTGGCCCGGCTGATGGAGCGGCGTGTGGACCAGCGCGCGCAGGCCGTGGAACACGCGCGGCGCGCGCTGGCGTTCTACACGCGTCACCCCTGGGACGCCGCGGAGAAGGCCGAGCTGGAGGCCTTGCTGGGCCGGCTCACCTCCGGGGAGGACTCGCGGAGGAGGTAGGGGCGAGCGCGCGCCAGGTGGCGCGAGGGCGGCTACCAGCCGCAGTGGATGTGGTCGAAGTGGCCGGCCGGGTCATTGCTGGGGCCGAACACCTCGATGGCGCCCAGGGCGCGGCACGCGTCCATGAAGCCGCGCGCCGCCGCGCTGTCCCCGTAGATGCGCACGCCGTTCACCTCGTCCACGTCGAAGGCGCGCCCCTGGAAATGCAGCGAGCCGTAGCCATGGTCCGCGCCGGCGATGGCCGTGACGAAGTAGCTGTAATTGCGGCTGGTGATGAGGTTCTTCATGCCATTGAGCAGGTTGTTGGTGAGGAAGACGGTGGTGCAAGGCGCGTTGCCGTAGCAGCTCGTCTTCGACGCCCGGCCGGCGGCCGCGTCCTGGATGTTGGTGAGCGGGTCCGCGCCGTCGAAGCGGCCGAACGTCTGGTTCCACAGGGTGATGGTGCCGGCGTTGTGGGAGCTGAGGATGCTCTGCGCGGTGGCGCTGCTGCTGGTGCCACAGCGCGTCGCCTGCGCCACCAGGGCGTTCCAGGTGTTCAACCCCACGATGCCGTCCACGGGGCTCAGGCACTTCTTCGTCTGGAAGTCGCGCACCGCCGTGTTCGTGCTCGTGGCGAAGACGCCGTCCACGGTGACGGCGGTGTAGCTGTAGCGGCTGCGCAGCTGGTCCTGCACCGCGCGCACCGCGTTGTTCGAGCTGCCCTGGGACACGGGGACGATGAGCGCCTCCCAGGTGGCGGGGCCGATGATGCCGTCGGCCAGGAGGCCCTTGGACTGCTGGAAGGCCCGCGCCGCCGAGTAGGTCGCGCTGTCGAACGCGCCGTTGACGCTCAGCGTCCGGCCGTTGTGCCGCAGCAGGTACTGGGCCGTCACCACGTCACGGCCGCTGTTGCCCTGGCGGAGCACCGGCCAGGACAGCCCCGACACCGCCTGCTCCACCTCGCCGACCGGCGTGTCCGTCAGCCCGTCCACCGGCAGGTCACCGGCGTCCTCGCCTTCGCCACAGCCCGCCGCCAGCGTCGCCGCCAACAGCCCGACAACGAGTCCCCTGCCAGAAGACATCCGTCCCCGCATCATCGTTCGCATCATGCGCTCCATTGGAATTCCGGGCCGGAGCCTACTGCTGCTTCAGCGCGTCACCCGGCACGAGGATGACGACGCTCTGGGCCGAGCCGTAGATGAGGGGGCCGTTGGATTGGTAGTTGAACGTCTCCCGGCCGCCGTCGCGGACGATGCCCATGTCGAAGCCGCGCGAGCCCTCGCTGTTGTCGTTCCACGAGTCGTGGCGCGTCTGGAAGATGATGGCGCCGCTCGGAATCTGGCCCGCCAGGGCGAGCTCCTCGTACGCGTCCGCGGAGATGACGTTGGCCTGGATGGTGCCGTAGGCCGGGCTGTGGATGGTCTGCACCTCCGAGCCGGGGAGCGGCAGCGACTTCCACCCGAAGTCGCGCACCAGCTGCACCATGCCGCCGCGAGGGTTGTTGCCCGTGTCCTCGCCCGTGGCCAGGGGCTGCGGCACGCCCAGCCGCTCCATGTTCACCAGCGTGGAGGCCACGCACGTGAAGTCGCCCTGGCCGGTGAGGGCGCCGGTGGCCAGCTTGCGCAGCGTCGCGTTCTCGGTGTCCACCCTGAAGTTGCCCATCACGACGCCCGAGGCGAGCGACTTCGCGTGCTCCTGGACCTTCCTCAGCGTGAAGGCGCCAGCCACGTCCGGGGGGCCCCCCAGCTTCAGGTGCTCCTTGGCCGCCTTCAGCGCCGCCACGCCGTCCGGGCCCATCTGGTCGTTGACGACGCCCTTGTAGAAGCCCGCGTCCTTCAGGGCCTGCTTGAGCTGCGTCACCTCGGGCCCCCGGGAGCCCGGCCTCACCTCGAAGCTGGCGCTGGCGGCGCCACCGGAGATGTTGCCGAGCGTCGCCGGGTTGAGCGTGGCGGCCGCGCCGCCGATGAGGCGGGCCGCCGTCCGCGGGCCATGGACTCCATCCGCCTGGAGGCCGGAGCGAGCCTGGAACTGCTTCACCGCGGCCTCGGTGCGGGGGCCGAAGTCGCCATCCACCGCCAGCGGGGGCTGGGCGCCGGCCTTGTTGAGCGCCTGCTGGAGCTGCGACACCTCCGGGCCCCGGGCGCCCGTGGCCAGCAGCGCCACCGCGCCGGCGGCGGCCGGCGGCGGCGTGGCCACTGGGGCCTGGGAGGTGGGCGCGGGCGTGTAGCCGGACTCGCCGGTGGGCGCGGTGCCCGTGGTGGACGCGCCCCGGGCGTTGAGCACCTTGACGATTTCGTCCATGCGCCGGCCCTGGTCGGCCCGCACCTCGTCCAGCGTGGTGGCGCCGTTCCTGTCCAGGTCCAGCCCCGGCGCTTCGATGCCTCCGTCGGTGTTCTGGTACGAGCGGACGCGCGCCTCGATGAGGTTGTCCTTGGTGATGCCGTTGCGCGCCAGCCAGTCGAACTGGCCGATGAGGCCCTGGCCCGTGGAGCTGTCACTCCAGCCGAGCCCCGCGGCCTCGCTCTGGTTGAAGCTGTCGAAGAAGGCCGACGCCAGCAGCGGGTTGTTCGGGTCCAACCCCGCCTCGCGCGCCGCCGCCTCGTACCGGGGCAGGATGGAGCGGAAGTTGGCCAGCTGTTTGGCGTCCGCGTCCTCGGGGGAGCTGGCGGGGCCGCGCTGGTAGGAGAAGGTGCCGGTGTTGTGGGCGGCGTTGCCCGGGTCCACGTGGCCCCCGTAGGCGGACGTCGTCCCGCCGTCGACGGTGCGCGTCCCCTCCGCGTTGCCAATGGCCACCGACAGGGTGCTGTCGGGGCTGGCCAGCTCCCGGGCGAAGTCGAAGCCGCCGCGGCGCTTCGCGTACTCCTCCAGCTTCTGGAGGGTGAACTCACCGGCGACGTCCGGGGGGCCCCCCAGCTTGAGCGCGGCCTTGGCGGCCTTGAGCGCGTCCACGCCCTGGGCGCCCATCTGGTCATTCACCACGCCGTCGTAGAAGCCCCCGTCCTTCAGCGCCTGCTTGAGGCGCTGCACCTGCGGCCCCGAGGAGCCGGGCCGCACCTCGTTGGAGTTGGAGGAACTGGCCGGCGTGCGGGCCACCGGGGAGGGACTTCCTGCGCGGGTGACGGACATGGGGAACCTGGGGGTAATGGGGAAGACCTGTGCGTCTGCCCAGGAGGACGCACCCCGGGAATTTCGGTTGCATTCCCGCGCGCCCGTCCCGCGTCCGTTACTCGGGCGGGAGCAGGCGCTCCAGGCTGATGTCCAGGTGGCTGCGGATGAGCCGGTTGAGGCTGGCCAGCTCCAACTCGGACACCGGCAGCCGCTCCAGGAGCAGCTTCCGCGTCCGCTCCACCAGCGCCTCGCACGTCTGACGCAGCCGGCGGAACATCGACACCCGGTGGAGGCCATGAAGCGCCGCCAGCTGGGGCGTGCTGAGCCCGTCAATGAAGTGCCGCCGCAGGAGGTTGCGCTCCCCGGGCTCCAGCGACGCCAGCGCCTCCTCGAAGGCGCGCTTGAACTCCGCCTGGTACTCTCGCCGGGCCTGTTGCAGCTCCACGTCCTCCGCGGCCGCCGGGAAGGTGTCGAAGAGCTCCTCGTCCACGCCCACCTCCGGCGTGGACTTGCGCAGCAGCATCAGCCCCTCGCGCGTCGCCACCGCCCGCACCCAGTGCCGCAGCGCCCCCCTTCCCCCATACAGACCGATGCGCGGCGCGGCCCCGTCCTCGGACACCAGCAGCTTCTGCCGCAGCTCCTGCCGCAGCTCGTCCCGCTGCGTGTGGGAGAGGCGCAGGCGCACCAGGGCGGCCTCGAGCTCGGGCACGTAGTGCTGCTCGAAGCGCCTCAGCGCCACCGTGTCCCCCCGGGTACAGGCGAAGACCAGGTAGAGGTCCGCCACCCTCGGCGCCTCCGCGTCCGGGCCCGCCGCCGGCAGCCGCGCCACCAGCCAGCGCAGGAAGTCCTCGGGGGCCACGGCCAGGCCAGGCCAGGCCCGCAGCGCCTCCTCCAGCAGCCCCGCCAGCCGCGGCTCCCAGCCCGCAAGCCGCGAACGCCCCGCCGCGTCGAGCCCCGCCAGGAAGGCCGCTGTCACCCCCTGCTCTGTGCCCACTCAGCACCTCCCATTTCCGGCAGGATGCCCGCGTCCCATTTTTACATGAAGACCTGCCTTCCCTAGAATCTTCGCCATGGCCTCCGCGCCCCCCTCCGACGGCTCTGGTCCCCCGGGGTCCGGGCCGGACTGCCTGGACGACAACACGGCCATCGAGTTCGTGGAGGGGCTCTGCACGCCCCCGCGGGTGGCGGCCATCGAGCGCCATGTGGATGGGTGCGTCCCGTGCCGCCAGCTGCTGTCCGAGCTGGCCCGGGACAGCGGCTTCGCCGCTCCGGCCGGGCCCTCCAGCGCCTCCGCTGGCCCCCTGGCCTCCTTCGAGGAGCGGCTGGTGGAGTCGCGGCTGGAGCGGGGACGCCCGGTGGGGCGCTACCTGCTGCTGGACAGGCTGGGCGTGGGGGGCATGGGGGTGGTGTACAGCGCGTATGACCCGGAGCTGGACCGCAAGGTGGCGCTGAAGCTGCTGCGCGTGGGCACGGCGCACACGCGGGAGGGCCAGGCCCGCCTGCTGCGCGAGGCCCAGGCCATGGCCCGGCTCCAGCACCCCCACGTGCTGGCCGTCTTCGACGCGGGCACCTTCGGCGACGAGGTCTTCATCGCCATGGAGCTCGTGGAGGGCAGCACCCTCACGCAGTGGCTGAGGGCCGGGCGGCGCTCCTGGCGGCAGGTGCTGGAGATGTTCCTCGGCGCCGGGCGCGGGCTGGCCGCCGCCCATGCCGCGGGCCTGGTCCACCGGGACTTCAAGCCGGACAACGTCCTCATCCGCGGGGACGGGCGCGTGTGCGTCACCGACTTCGGCCTCGCCCGGGCGCCGGGTGTCACCGAGCTCGCCGCCCAGCCCGCCAGGGGCCTGGGGGTGAAGGACGGGGACCGGCTGACGCGCACCGGCGCGCTGCTGGGCACCCCGGCCTATATGGCCCCGGAGCAGGTGCTCGGCGGCGCGGTGGAGCCCCGGACGGACCAGTTCAGCTTCTGCGTGGCGCTGTACGAGGCGCTCCACGGAGAGCGGCCCTTCGCCGGTGAGACGTGGGAGGCGCTGCGCGAGAGCCTCCTGGGCCACGAGGTGCGCGCCGCGCCCCGGGGGGTGAGCGTCCCGCGCTGGCTGCGCGGGGTGGTGCTGCGCGGCCTGAGCCGTGAGCCGGGCGCGCGCTTCCCCTCCATGGAAGCGCTGCTGGCGGAGCTGGAGCGGGGCCCGCTGGCCGTGCGGCGGCGGCGGGTGGCGGCGGCGGCGCTGCTGCTGCTGCTGGGCGGCGGCGCCATGGGCTACCAGGACCTCCATCAGCGGCGCGAGCGGTGCCAGGACGCGGGCACGCGGTTCGCCAGCATCTGGGACGCGGAGCGCAAGCGGACCCTCTCCGGCGTCTTCCTGGCCACGAAGCAGCCCTACGCGCAGGACGCCTGGGCCATGGTGGAGCGCACGCTGGACGACTACACCGCGCGCTGGAGCCGTGAGTGGACGGAGGCGTGCGAGGCCACCTGGGTGGAGCGGCGTCAGCCGGAGGAGGTGCTACGCCACCGCAGCCAGTGCCTGGACTGGCGCCGGGACAAGGTGCGGGCCCTCACGGACCTGCTCGTCCAGGCCTCCGCCACCGAGGTGCGCGAGGCCGCGAGCCTGATGGGGACGCTGCCTGACCTCGCGGCCTGCACCGCCCAGGGGGTGCGGGCGGCCCACGCGTTGGCGGCGCCGACGCCGGTGGCCTCCCCGGAGAAGGAGCTGCTCCGCACGCGGCTCGCGCGCATCGAGGCGCTCCATGCGGCCCGGCGGGAGCGGGAGGGAGTGGAGCAGGCCCGGGAGGTCCACGCCCGCGCGCGCGAGCTGGGCGAGCGCGGGCTCAAGGCCGAGGGCCTCTTCTGGCAGGGGCTGATGCACCAGGGGCTCCATGAGGACGCGGAGGCGGAGCGGCTGCTGAAGCAGGCGGCGCTCGCGGCCGAGGCGCTCGGGCTGGACGAGCTGAAGGCCCGCGCGCACATCGAGCTGGTGTGGGTGTACGGCGTCAACCTCCACCAGCTCGAGCCCGCCCTGGAGTGGGGCCAGCAGGCGCAGGCGACCCTGGAGCGGCTGGGGGGCGCCCCCAACCTCCAGTACCACCTGCACCGGAGCCTCGGCGGGGCGCTGTTCAACCACGGCAAGTACGCGGAGGCCACCGAGCACTTCCTGCAGGCCCGCCAGCAGGCGAGCGCGGCGCTGGGCGAGGACCACCCGCGGATGGCGGGCATGTGGGCCAACAGCGGCATGGGGCTGAGCACCCTGGGCCGCTACGAAGAGGCGACAGACGCGGTCCGCCATGCGCTGGAGCTCGGGGTGAAGTGGCTGGGGCCCCGCCATCCCCGGGTGGCGCACATCCAGATAAACCTGGTGATGTTGCTGCTCCAGCGGCAGCGGCCGGACGAGGCGCTCCCGCTGGCGCTCGAGGCGGTGCGGACCTACGAGGCCTCGGGCCAGGAGAGCCCCGGCGAGACGCGCGCGCGGATGTTCCTGGGCCACATCCACCTGCGGCGAAAGGAGTATGCGCAGGCCCGCGAGGCGCTGGAGCACGGCCTGGCCGTCGGAGAGCGGGTGTTCGGCCCCACCGCGCCGGACCTCGCCGACACGCTCACCGGCCTCGCGCGGGTCCTCGCGGCCCAGGGCCGCAACGCCGAGGCGCTGGTTCCCATCCAGCGGGCCCTGGCGCATCAGGTCCAGGGGCTCGGGCCGAAGCACTTCATGCTGGGGGACACGCTGCTGCAGCAGGGCAGGGCCCAGCTGGCGTTGGGCCGCACCGCCCAGGCCCTGGAGAGCTTCGAGCGGGTGCTGCGGCTCCAGGGCATCGAGCAGAACGAGCCCGTCGTCGCCGAGACGCGCCTCGCCCTGGCCAGGGCGCTGGAAGCGCGCCCGGGGCAGCGCGAGCGGGCGCGCGAGCTGGCGCGGCAGGCCCTGGACTTCTACGTGCGCCGCCCCTGGGACGTGGCGGAGAAGACGGAGCTGGAGGCCCTGCTGGCCCGGCTGGCGGCGCCCGCGCCGAAGTGAAGCCAGGCGCCCGGCCGCGGTGGCCTACGGAGGGGGCAACGGCTGCCAGTTCGGGTCGGGCCAGACGAAGGCGTCACCGCGGCCACCGTGGACTCCACCAACGCCACCAGATCCACCTTTCGCTGGCGCTGAAACGCACCCGACCGCCGCGCCGCCTCCAGGAGGTCTTCGGCCGACACCAGCGCGCGCAGTCCCGCAGCCACCTTCGTCCTCGGAGTGCTCGTCCTCATGCCGGAAGAAAGTTCCTGGCCACCCTGTTTCGGCGGACCTGCAGGCTCGGCTGCACTCAAGCCCTTGATTCTGCGCCGCTTTCTCCATCACGTTAATCAGACGTGGATGCCTCTGCGTCACGGGCCCGAGGGGTGGACGCGGGCCGCCGTTCAAGCGGATGAGGCTGTAGCCCGCGAGGCGGCCCCGCTTGCCCGGGCGCGACTGGAAAAACTCCGGCGGAGCACCTCCGTGAGGGGCACGCCGCACGCGCGCAGGAGCGACAGCAGCGCCGTCACCGCCCACGGGGACGGCGTCACGAAGTAGCGCTGGGGTGTCCCCCCGGGGAACGCGTCCTTCATCTCGCGGAGGCGGGCAAGGTAGTCGACGCCCGCGAGTCGGCGCTCCAGCCACTGCACCTGGCGCGAGAGCCCCGGTGAGCAGCCGCCGGTGTCCACGCCGTACAGCGGGCAGAACCCCAGCGAGAGCTGGCTGACGCCCTCCACCCGCAGGCGGGAGGCGAGCGTGGCGACGGCCGCGTAGTACACGCCCCACAGCCGCGTCGGCTCGAAGCGGATGAGGTTGAGCAGGTAGCCCTGGACGCGGCCCTCGTGGAAGTACGGGTCCAGCACCGCGTAGCCGAACACGCGCGCGTCGGCGCCCTGGCGCAGGAGGAACATCCGCGCAAGCCCGTCGCCGTCGAGCGTGAGCGGGCGGTTGAGGAAGCGCATCTCCACGGGCACCGAGCTGCGGCGCAGGTAGGCGCGGGTGACGGCTTCCACTCGGGCGCGCTCCTCGTCGCCCAGCGCCGAGGGCTGGACCTCCCGCACCTCGAAGCCGCCGCGCGCCGCCTTCCGGAGCGCGCCCTCCACCTTCGCGGCTCGCGCGGACTCCGGCGCGTCGAGCGCGAGCACCTTGTCCATGCCCATGCCGCTGACGCGGTAGCGAGGCCCTCCGAGCCCGGCGGCGAGCATCGCGACGTCCCGCTGCACATAGAAGAAGAGAGGGCGCCTGCCCGTCCGGAGGAAGCGCTGGACGAGCTCCGCCCGGTCACCCGCCGCGCACACCGGAGGGCCGAGCGTCAGGTCGAACCCGAAGGCCCGCTGGTAGGGCACGTAGCCGAAGGAGGTCTCGAAGTAGGAGAGGCCCGGCTGGAGCGTCGAGTAGGAAATCGGGTCCGCGCCGTGCGCTCGCACCAGGTCGTGCTTCACGCCGCCCACGATACCGGGCCGCTGGCCGGGGGGCGAGATGCGGGCCCGGCGTGGCATAGTCGCGAGCATGAGGGAGCGCGGCACATGACGCACGGCTGGGCGGGACCTTCCCTGGAGCGACTCTGCGAGTTGGCAAGGCGCGACCAGTGGCGGCTCGAGGACCTCGGCTGGAGCACCGTGGACGTGTCGGCACTGCCGGAGTCCTTCCGCCAGACGGCGGCCGAGGCCTTCGTGCAGCTCCAGTGCGGTGAGCAGACCGCGCTCTTCGCCGCGACGCGCCTGCGGGAGTGGCTCCCCGAGGGCTCCGCGCGCGCCTTCCTCGCCACCCAGCAGACGGACGAGGCCCGCCACGTGGCCTTCTTCGAGCGCGTCGTCGGGATCTTCGGGTGCGAGGGGCGCGTGCGGCCCTCCGTCGCGCGGCTGATGCGGGAGGTGCGCGAGGCGGACACGCCCGAGGCGCTGCTGCTCGGCATGCAGGTGCTCATCGAGGGCGTGGCGCACTCCCTGTTCCAGGAGGCGGTGAGGCTCGTGGAGACGCTGGACGACGGGGAGGGGCTCGACAGCTCGATTCGGGCGCTGAAGACGCTGGTGGCCGAGGCCCTGCCCCGGCTGGCGCGAGACGAGAGCCGCCACATCGCCTTCGGCCTGCACTCGCTCCGCCAGCGCATCCCCCGGCTGGACGGCGCGGCGCGCCTGCGGTTGGAGGAGAAGGTGGCCCTGTGGGGCGAGTGGCTCCTGGAGCAGGTGCGCGACCCGGACCTCATCGTGGGCATCGGTATGGATGGGGGCGCCGTGTGCGAGCGACTCCTCGAGGACATCAACCTGCGCATCGCCCAGGTCGGACTCCACACGCGGCTGGCTCCACTGAAGGCGGCGTGATGCGCACCGCGCGCGCCATTGACGAGCGGATGGGCTTCTTCGTGAAGCACGGCCACCTGGACCGGTTGCCGTCCCCGTGGCAGGTCCGCGTGGGCGGGCTCGCCATGCTCCCCGTCACGCTGAGCGAGAGCGAGCGGGAGCGCCAGCGCAGCCGGAGCACCTGGATGGGACAGGTGCCCATCCGCGTGCCGCTCCAGGTGCTCTACAACCCGCGCCAGCTCCTCGCCGACTCCGGGCTCACCCAGCGCCCGGAGAGCATCGTCCGGCACATGGTCAGCGTGTACCACGAGGACGCGTTCCTCGGTTACGACCTGCAGCTCTTGCAGTCCCACCCGGGCGGACTGGCGCTGCTGCGCGAGGAGGCGTCCAAGGTCGTCGACGGCCGCACGCGCTGGGCGCCCTACCTGCGCGGACTGGTGGCGTGGCCGGGCTACCACGCGCGGCTGGTGGCGCTGGCCGAGGCCGCCGAGCGCTTCGAGTACCCGGACGCGCTGGACGTGGACCCGCGCTTCGCCACGCTCGTCGGCTTCGCGCGGTTCTGCGGCGCCATGCCGGACTGGCCGGAG
Organism: Myxococcus sp. AM010; assembly: GCF_013372585.1. Lineage (NCBI taxonomy): Bacteria > Pseudomonadati > Myxococcota > Myxococcia > Myxococcales > Myxococcaceae > Myxococcus > Myxococcus sp. AM010. The sequence goes on along the minus strand of NZ_JABXEO010000097.1, from coordinate 2,495 downwards.
CGCGGCTTCTACGGCTTCGACCTCGACAAGCTGGTGCGGCGATGGCGGTAGCGCCCGGCGCGCTCGCGGCGGTGGACCACGACTTCCAGCGGCGCCACGTCGGCTGGCTGACGCGGGCGCTCCACGCGTGGTTCCGCGTGGACGTCCAGGGAATGGAGCACCTGCCGTCCCGGCCCTTCCTGGGCGTAGGCAATCACAGCGGCGCGGCGATGATTCCGGACACGCTGGTGTGGCTGGGCACGTACCACACGTCCGGCCGCCAGCCGCCGCTGGTGACGCTGGCCCATGACGCCATGTTCGACGTGTACCCGCGTCCGCTCGCGCGCTCGCTGGCGAAGCTGGGCGCGGTGAGGGCCCGGACGGACCTCGCGCTGGAGGCGCTCCGCCAAGGCTACGCCGTGCAGGTGTACCCGGGCGGAGATTACGACGCGTGCCGGAGCTTCTCGCGCAGGAACGAGGTCGTCTTCGCGGGCCGCAAGGGCTACGTGGCGCTGGCGCGCGAGGCCGGGGTGCCCATTGTCCCCGTGGTCTGCGTGGGCGGGCACGAGGCGCTCGTCGTCCTCTGGGACGGGGCCTCGCTGGCGCGGAGGCTGGGGTTCGACCGGCGCTTCCGGCTGAAGACGTTCCCCCTGTCCCTGAGCCTCCCCTGGGGGCTGTGGCTGGGGCCGCTGCCGGGCTACGTGCCGCTGCCAGCGAGAATCAGCGTGCGGGTGCTGCCGCCCCTCTCCCCCGACGACGGGGACGTGGACGCGGTGGACGCGCGCGTGCGGACCTCCATGCAGTGCGCCGTTGATGAGCTGGCGAAAGGGCGACGTCTCCCATGGCTCTGAAGAAGGTCTCCAGGTTCGGCGAGGCGCTGGAGGTGAGCACCGCCACCGAGCCGGAGCTCGGCGCCCGGCTGGAGCGGCTCTGGGCCCAGGAGCCGCTGCTGCGGCCCCGGCCGGAGCTGCACGACTACCAGCTCACATACCCTCCCGCCGTGCAGTTGGAGAAGCGCCCCGGCTACCAACGCGCGCCCACGGACGCGGAGTACCTGCGCGACGCGGTGGGCCCGTTCTCCGCGGGCGGGTACTACTTCCACTTCGGCTTCTGCAAGTACCGCTGCCGGTACTGCTTCCACTACGAGCTGCTGACGAAGCACACCGAAGACTTGATGTCGCGATACGTGAACGCGCTGTCGCTGGAGATGCGCCGCGTCCGGGAGCTGACGCCGCGCCTCAAGCGCGCGCTGTACTTCCTGGGCGGCGGCACGCCCACCGCCCTGCCCTTGCACCTGCTGGAGCGGTTCCTGGAGCGGCTGCTGTTCCACTTCGGCCCGCCGATGACGTCGATGAGCACCGTGGAGGCGAAGCCGGTGACGGCCTCCGAGGAGAAGCTCCACGCGCTGGTGCGGGCGGGCTTCCGCCGCATCAACCTGGGCGTGCAGACGCTGGACCCGGAGCTGTACGCCTTCCACCACCAGAAGGAGGAGCTGCGCATCGCCTTCGAGGCGATTGAGCGCGCCCGGCGCGTGGGGTTCGAGTTCGTCAACATCGACATCATGACGGGCCTGGAGCGGCAGACACCCGAGTCGTGGCGGAAGACGCTCGCCGAACTGGAGCGGCTGGCCACGAGCGGCGCGGTGGACAGCGTCTTCATCTACCCGTACCACGATGACCCGCGCAGCGGGACGTACGGCAAGCCCGGCGCGGTGCCCTCGTGGGTGCGGACGGCGCACAGTGATGCGCAGGCGCGGGCGCTGTTCACCCGGCTCGGCTGGAAGGAGCTGGGGGCGCGCTTCTACCGCTCGCCCCGGCACGTGCGGCGCGAGCTGCTCGAGCTGGCGCGCGTGCGCGTCAACCCCGCGTACGGAGAGGTGCTGTACCACGGGCTCGGCAACTCCAGCTTCTCCATTGGAGACCGGGCCACGTTCCTCAACCACCGCGACGTGAATGACTACTGCACCGCGGTGGAGAAGGGCGGGCTGGGCATTGCGTACTGGCGGACGCTCGACGACGCGCAGCGGGCGACGCGGGACGTGACGTTCGACCTCCTCTACAGCCCCTTCACCCGGGTGCGCTCGCGCGCGAAGAAGTACGGCGCCCAGACGATGGCGCATCACCGTCAATTGCTGGCGCGGTGGACGGAGCTCGGGCTGGGCGAGGAGAACCGGCTGCTCGGCACCTTCAGCCTGACGCCGCTGGGCAAGCTCGTGCACCAACAGCTGATTCCCCAGCACTACCTGCCCGAGGACCGCCGCGAGCTGGCCGAGGCCATGGCGCTGCGCCAGCAGGCGGGCCGGAAGTACCGCGGGTACTGAGGAACACCCGGGGCCCACCTGGCAGGAGGGACGCTCAACCCCTGCCGCGCCGCGCGCTCCCGCCGATGCGCCGGCGGAGCATCCCCCATGCAGGGGCCTGTCAGCCCAGCAGGCGCCGCACCACATCCACCAGGTCCTGGCGCACCAGGTCGCCCTTGGTGATGTAGCCGTCCACCCCCGCCGCCAACCCCCGCCG
>NZ_JABXEO010000096.1:0-30203 GCF_013372585.1 Myxococcus sp. AM010 | reverse complement strand
TCCCCGTGGGCCCCTCCTCCCACGGGGAGGGGGATGCTGGCCTCGGCGCGGGCGGCCTCAAGCACCGCCAACTCCGCGGGTTGGAGCAGCTCGCGCGCGTTGGCGAGCTTGAGGGCGAGCGCCGCGTCGTGCGGAAAGGCCCGCGCGAGCGACTCGTACATGCCGAGCGCTTCGGTGAGCTCGCCGCGGCGCAGGGCGCGATCGGCACGTGACTCCATGTCGGCCCTGGCGGCGGGGTTCATCTCTCCGGCAGGTTACCCGCGCCGCGCGGGGATGTCACAACGAACACGCAGGGCGCCGCCGCGACAAGGCGCGGACTCCGGGAGTCCGCACGCTGTGTCGGGGTGGCCGACACCCAGGCGCGGACTCCGGGACGCCAGGGGCGCCCGCGCTCCGCCGCCGAGCCGGAATGTGAGGGATTGCGCCCGGTGCGACACAGTTCGATTTCGAGACATGACAGCGAAACCTGTATCCTGAGATTACCTTCCATTCCGGACAGGTCTCAAAAGGAGGAGTCATGCAGGTGAAGTCCATTGTCATGGCCGTGGTGTTGGCGACGGGGATGCTTGCGGGCTGTGGTGGTGTCGAAGGCGGCCTGGAGGACTCCTCGCCCGCCGAAGTCGAGGCGGCCGTGGTTCACCCCAATATCTGTGTCGCCAAGTGTGACATGCGGCTCGAGCAGTGCATCGGCGCGGGGGGGCACCTGTCGGTTTGCTTCCAGCGCTTCGATGAGTGCGTCATGAACTGCCCCATCACGGAGGCGGACGCCCCCGCGACGCGGCAGTGAGCGAAGGCTGAGCGCCTGACGGTTCGACTCGAATCGCCGGGAATGAAGACGCCGGGCCACAGCCTGCCCGGCGTCTGTCCGTAGCGGGGGCAGTGTCGTGGCGGTCCAGGTTTTTCATAATATCCGAGTTTGCGTCTAGTCTTGGGCGCGCCTCGATGTTGTCGCGACTCTTTCCTGGAAGCCACTCATGTCAGACACGTCGTATCCCTTCCTCCGCCTCCGTCACGCGGTGGCGATGCTCGTCGTGGGCCTCGTCGCCATCGCTTCCCCCGCCGCCGCGCGAGGGCGCTACTACAACGATTCGGGCAGCATCCAGACGCATCATCCCAGTTGGATGAGCTGGGTCCCCGACTCGACGAGCCTCGCCGCCCTGTCCTTGCCGGGGACGCATGACACGATGGCGTATCAGTCCTACGGCGGCTCCCTGACGCAGACCCAGTCCCTGGACCTGCGCCGTCAGCTCGACGCGGGCATCCGCGCGCTGGACATCCGCTGCCGGCACATCGCGGACAGCTTCACCATCCACCACGGCGTCGTCTACCTGCACGTCAACTTCGATGACGTGCTGCGGACCGCCATCCAGTTCCTGAACGCGAACCCCAGCGAGACGCTGGTGATGCGGGTGAAGAAGGAGCACACCGAGGAGAACGTCACGCGCAGCTTCGCCGCGACGTTCGAGGCGTACCGGAACAACCCGGCCTACAGGCCCTACCTCTGGACTGGCGGTCACGTGCCCGCCCTGGGCGAGGTCCGCGGAAAGATTGTCATCCTGGATGACTTTGGCGGTGGGGCCTACGGCATCCCCTGGGGAGGGCTGGACCTCCAGGACGCGTGGACGGTGTCCACGATCTTCGACATCGACGACAAGTGGAGCAAGGTCCGCGCGCACCTGGGGCGCACCAACACGGGCTCGCCGTCCACGCTGTTCGTCAACTTCCTGAGTGGCGCCTCCGCGCTCGCGCATCCCTTCACGGTGGCGGGCGGAGACGGCATGGGCATTCGCGGCGTGAATGACTTCGCCATCGACCACCTGGTGGCGGGGCACGTCCAGCGAGCGGGCCTCCTGATGATGGACTTCCCGGGCGCCGGCTTGATTGACGCCATCCTGGCCCTCAACTTCCGCCTCTTGTCCTCGACGACGTGGCTGCCGGAGGACTTCAGCGTCATCTTCAGGAACACCGCGCACACCATCGGCGGCAACGCGGAGGAGCGGTGGCACGGCATCCGGAGCTTCGTCCACAACGCCGTGCCCGGGCGCAGCTGGCACATCGCCGCGCTGAAGAAGTCCTGGGGCGGGTGGATCAACCACCAGGGGAACTTCTACCAGTCCGACGCCATGGATGATTACACCCACATCGCCTACCTGACGCGCTCGGTGACGAGCGTGGTGGGCAGGGACTTCCTGTCCAACTACGTGAGGGGGCAGCTCGGAGGTCTGTCGGGGAACGCGGCGAACCGGGCGCTCACGCTGCATGGCCGCCTGAGCGCCCGGTTCCCATTCCAGAGCTGGTCCGTGCTGGTGAAGCAGTCGCCGGGTGGGCTGAGCAACTGGGCGTACTCGGACTACGGCAGGGGCGCGCACCTGTCGTCAGGTGACTACACGTACGCGGTCCAGGGGCACTCCGCCTCGGAAGGTGTCTACCTCCACGAGCACTCGGGCTTCGAGGGCAACCTCGTCTGGCTCGGCGGCAGCGTGGGCGATCTGCGCGGCGTGGGGTTCAATGACGTGCTGAGCTCCGTCACCGTGCTGGGGCCGTACCAGGCGACGCTGTGCGAGCACGCGAACCTGTCGGGCCGCTGCTTCACCACGTCCCAGACGGTGAGTGACGTCAACGCGATGCCGGGGGGGGCGTGGCACGACAAGGTGTCCTCCGTGTCGATGACCCGGACGGGCCCGCGGTAGTCGCGGGCTACTGCGCCTCGGTGCGGCGGAAGAACACGTCGGTGTTTTCGTTGGCCAGGTCTTCCAGCCAGGCCAGGTAGCCATGTGATCCGCCGCTGGAGGCGAAGACCCGTGGCGCGGAGGAGCGCGTCGGCGTGTTGCTCAGGTTCGTCACGGGCGTGAACGAAGCGCCCAGGTCACCGCTGGCCCGGTAGAAGATGTCGACCGAGCCGGCGGTGGTGTCCTCCCACGCGACGCGCAGATGCGACTGGGCCGCGGAGAGGCTCACGGCGCCGGAGTATCCCGAGGAGAGGCTCAGGTTGCGTGGCGCGGAGAACGTGGCGCCGTGGTCGTTGCTGGTGCGCAGGAGGATGTCGAAGTTGCCGGGGCTGTCGTCCTGCCACGCCACGAAGACGTGCTGACCCGAGATTTCGAGGTCCGGCGCGAACGCGTAGCCCTGGCTCCCACTCATGGCGTGGGTGGGGCCAAAGCTCGCCCCCCGGTCCGTGCTGCGGCGGTAGAGGATGGCGCAGGTGTCCGGGAAGAGGTCGTTGCATTCCTCCCAGACGACGTGGACCTTCTGCTCCTTGACGGCGATGCGGGCGAGCAGTGACGGCTGCCCCGGGCCCTCGTCGACGCTGAGGTTGAGCCGCGGTGCGAAGGCCTTCCCCTCGTCGGGGCTGGTCCTCACGTACACGTCGGGCCGGTCATCCGCGCCGATGTCGTCGCCCACCATGTAGACGCGATTGTTGGACGCGGTCATCTCCGTCACCCCGATGCCAGGGCGGTCATCCAGCGTCAGCGTGGGGCCGAAGCTCAGCCCCTTGTCGTGACTCGCCCGGAAGTGCTGAACCGCTGACCGCAGGCCCGTTGGGACGGTCCAGGTCACGTACACATCGCTGTTCTCTGCCGCGAGCCGGGGCGAATAGCCGTGCTCGGCCAGGGCCACCGCGGGGTCGAAGTTCCTCCCGTTGTCGTGGCTCACGCGGAACTGGATGCCCTGTTCGCGCCAGGCGACGTAGACCTTCTTTCCCTCCGCGACCACGGTGGGGAGGTAGGCGTGTCCGGTGTTGCGGCTCAGCCTCTGGGGCGGCTCGAAGCTCTTTCCCTGGTCCGAGCTCCTGCGCAGGTAGACGTGGGTGACGTCCAGGGACGATGTATCACTCCATACGATGTAGACGTTGCTGTCGGAGACGGCTGTCTGGAATTCAAAGTTGAAGGTGGGCGTCCCGCTCAGGTTCAGCACCGGACCGAAGGACTCCTGGAGTCGCGCCGGCGCTTCCCGCGCCGCGGTGCTCCAGGAGAGCAGCACGGCTCCGAACAGCACGCCCCTGAAACATCGGCTCATCGTGCTCGCCATGTTCCCTGTCTCCCCGCCGAAGATATCGCGGAGAAATAATCGCCAGCCGCGGGCGGTGTCACTGCTCGGAGGCGCTGTTCGCTTGGGAATGGCGAACAAACGTGGCCATGGCGCACGGCGGAGGAGGCATTATTCTCCCCGCGATGCGCATGAACCGTTCCCTGGTATTCAGTCTCCTGCTGACAGGCTGCGCGACCACGCCGCGAGAGCCCGCCTCCGTCGCGGAGGCGTATGCCCGCGCCCTGGAGGAAGGCCGTGTCGAGGACGCGTACGCGCTGACGGCGGGCGGGCCCGAGGAGGAGGTGGCGTTCCTGGAGCGCTATTCTGACGCGGGGGCTCGCAGCGCCAGGGCCGCGGACGTCCGGGCCGGCGCGTCGAACCTCGAGGCGCGAGCGCCCTCCCTGACGGTCGCGCAGTCCCCCCAGGGGTGGCGTGTCGTCGAGGCCCGGCCCGCGGATGTGCCTCGGGCCGCCCTGCGCCAATTCATCGACAGGGTGGAGGCTCGTGATTGGAAGTCCGCCTGGAGCCAGCTCGCCGGGCCCCTGCGCGCGCGTTACACACCGGAGCGTCTTCGCGAGGATTTCGAGCGAGAACCCCTCGCGAGGGAGCGTCTCCGGCGTGCCCGGCTCGCACTCAATACGCACGTCCGCGTCGGCGCGGGGGAGGCCGTGTTCCCGCTGGGTGACGAGCGCGCCGTCCGGCTGGTGCTGGAAGATGGCGAGTACCGGATCGCCGCGATTGAATGAGCTCAACGCGCCTGCTCAGCGCGTGAGCTCCAGCGCCAGCTTCTCCTTCTGGGCAGGCGCGGGCGTGGGTGGGCGACTATGATGCCAGGGTGCACGCCACCTTCCTGGCTGTCGGACTGCTGACGCTGCCGGGCGCGCTCGGAACGGAGCTGCGCCGGGATGGCTATTCGTTTCGCCCACCGGAAGGCTTCCACATGGTGCGGTGGGAGCAGTACGCCGGCTCGCGCGTGGGCGCCGTGGCGCTGGACCCGGACGCGCCGCGCGCCCTGTCGGCGGCGCTCACCGACGGTGAGGGTCCGGACGCGGCCACGCTGCTCGTGTCCGTGGTGGGGCGCGGCTTCAGCGCGAGCCCCTCCGACCGGGAAGAGTTCGCGTCCGCGGTGATGCAGCACTACCAGCGCGAGCTGGGACTCCCGCTGTCCGCCGAGCGCGTGGAGCGCCTGGGCGGGGTGACACCGCGTGTGGAGGTGCTGGGCACGCTGCGCGAGGCGGGGCAGGTCCGCACGGTGCTCGTCGCGGGCCTGGCCTCGGAGGGCGAGCACGCCGTGGTGATGGTCAGCGCTCCCGCGGTGCGGTGGCAGGCGCTGGAGCCGCGAGTGCGGGCCTCGCTGGAGACCTTCCGCCACGAGCCGCCGAGCGCCGGGGGGCCCGTCCCCCGCCGGGTGCTGGGCGCGCTGGCGGGGACCCTGGCTGGAGCGCTGGTCGTCTCGTACACCGCGTGGCGCCGACGGCGGCTGCGCCACGCGGCGGGCAGCCCCACGCCGTAGCCGTGCGCGACCGGAGCGGGCCTCCGTGGGCTCGGGCCGGCGTGGACGCTCAGTGCACGGAGAGGAACACCCGGGCCTGCGGGATGCCGCGTGAGACGGTATCGAAGTCGCGGAAGAAGCTGTTTCGCTCGAAGAAGGTGAAGCTGGCGCCCAGGCCCAGGTTGGCGAACAACGGCACGTCCAGCAGCAAGGTGCCCTCATGGACCAGGTGGTTGCCGTCCGCGCCGTTGAGCGTGTGCAGCCACGTGCTGCCCGCGTGCAGCTTGAGGTACTCCCAGGGCCAGCGCCCGTAGGACAGCTCGAGGTGGAGGCCCAGGCCCGGGCCGTAGTCGTAGTCGCGGCCCACCTCGTCGGCGTACTCGGAGGTGATGCCCGCGAGCACCACGCCCCGCAGGTGCAGCGCCAGGCGCAGCTCACGGCCCTCCCGCGTCAGGTAGCGGTACAGGAGCCCCGCGCCTATCGACTGGCCGCCCAGCTCATAGGCCTGCGTGTCGTTGTAGTCGAAGTGCTGGAAGGCGCCGAGCAGCACGCGCTCGTTCCCGCCGTTCTCCAGCGGGAGCATCGCCAGCGCGCCCTTGACCTCGGCGCGGCTGATGAGCCGGTTCTCGCCGGTGGTGAACTGCACGCCCAGGTTGAAGGCGTCGAACGGCGCGTCCACCGGGAAGCGCAGGGCATCGCCGTAGCGCAGGTCCAGCTCCGCGAAGAACTGGTTCAGCGTCGTGCCCGCGTCGATGTTGAGGTAGCCGGTGCGCGTCAGCGCGGCGAACACGGGCGGCTGCCAGTCCTCCGGAGTGGGGGCGCTGCGCCAGGCCTCCCCGCGCACCACGCGGTTGAAGCCCCGGACGGGATTGAGCACCCCCGCGCTGACCTCGCGGGCGACGCGCCGGGTCCCCGTGGCGCGTTGATCCAGCAGCATGGACGACAGCCGGTAGATGACCTCCCCATGGGCCCACCCGCCCACCGTGGTGTTGATGAGGTCGTTGAAGGAGGGGTAGTGATTCTCGCCGAACAGCTCCCACTGGAGGCTGCCCACCAGGGTGAAGCCCATGGCGCCCCAGTAGTTGAAGCCGTGGTCCCGGGCGGCGTTGAAGTACGCGCTGCCGTGGTAGGGGTGCGCGAACTGGTTGGTCGTGAAATCGTCCTTGTCCCAGACGAACCCCGTTTCGAGGTTCGTTCGCCAGGCGTCCAGGCCGACCCGGGCAAAGTCCTTGTTCATGATGTATCGGTTGAAGCCCCACACCGTGAGGTTGATGGCCGTCACTTCCCCCAGGGCCCACCAGAACTGGCGAGTCCGGGGAGGTGGGGTGGCGTCCTCCGCGTCTGCGGCGCGTGGCGCGTCCGCGGGCAGCTGCGCCGCCTGGGCGAGCGAGGGCAGCAGGGCCAGCAGCAGCGCCACCTTCCGCCACCGCGCCGCGGGTCCGCGCCGGCCGCACCACTGGCTGTGACGCATGCCGGCTCCCCCACCCGAAGGGCGAAGATGGGGACCCCGTGCGCGGTGCGACCATGGACCGGCGGCGCAGGCCCGCGTCGGTGGGTGGACGGACCGCCCGGCCGCCTGCCCGGCGCGGGACATGCCGCTGGACGTCCGTCGGAGCGCGCGGTGGGGTAGGGTGCGCCGCATCCATGTTCGCCTTCATCCTCGCAGCGGTGCTCACGCAGTCGCCAGTGGCTCCGGCGGAGCCGAGCCCGCCTCCCGCACCTGGCACACCCGAAGCCGCGCCCACCCTGCCCTTGAGCGCGTTGCCACCCGCCACGCACGAGCTGTTCCAGCGCATCGAGGGACAGGTCGCGCAGGTGCGCATCATCGAGCGGCGCTCCGGCACGCGCTCGTCCATCGGCTCGGCCTTCTTCGTGTCGGCCGCCGGGCACGCGGTGACGAACTACCACGTGGTCTCCGACGTGGTCATCCACCCGGAGGACTACACGGCGGAGCTGGTCCTGAAGGGCGGCGGGGAGCCCGTCCCGGTGCGCCTGGTGGACGTGGACGTGGTGCACGACCTGGCCATCATCCAGACGGCCACCCCGGTGCAGAGCTTCTTCGACCTGGACGACCGCGAGCCGCCGCAGGGCGCGCGCCTGTTCGCCATGGGCAATCCGCGTGACCTGGGCACCACCATCGTGGAGGGGACGTACAACGGCTTCATCCACGACGCGCTCTATGAGCGGCTGCACTTCAGCGGGGCCATCAACCCGGGCATGAGCGGCGGTCCGACGCTCACGGGCGAGGGCCGCGTGGTGGGCGTCAACGTGGCGACCATGGGCAACCAGGTGGGCTTCCTGGTGCCGGTGAAACACGCGCGCGAGCTGCTGGCCCGCGCGCTGGAAGCCAGGGACTCCGGCGCGCAGGCGCTGCTGGACACCGTGCGCGCGCAGCTCCTGGACAACCAGCAGCGCGTCACCGAACGGCTGCTGGCCGCGCCCCTGCCGCGGCAGACGCTGGGCAGCTACCGCGTGCCGGGGCGCTGGGGCACGTTCCTCAAGTGCTGGGGGGACACGCCGCATGACCCCGAGGTGCCGTACACGGTGACCAACTACCAGTGCTCGTCGGAGGAGGACATCTTCGTGTCCTCGCGCCACCGGACGGGCGTGGTGGCCTTCCTGCATCAACACGCCACCAGCCAGAAGCTGGGGGCGCTGCGCTTCTCCGCGCTCTACAGCGCGCTCTTCTCGCAGGACCCTGACGTGGTGGCGGCCACGCGGCAGGACGTCACCAACTACCGCTGCCAGTCGGAGTTCGTGGACGTGGCGGGCCTGCCCGTCCGGGCCGCGCTGTGCATGCGCGCCTACCGGAAGTTCCCCGGCCTCTATGACCTGGTGCTGCGCGCGGCCACGCTCAACGCCAGCACCAGCGGGGTGGACACGTCGCTCACGCTGGCCGGCTTCACCGCGGACAATGGCCGCAAGCTGGCGCGCCGCTACCTGGAGGGGCTGTCGTGGACGAAGTAATCTTCCTGGAGGTGCTGGAAGGGGACTCCGTCCAGGCCCGTCACCGCCTGGAGCGCTTCCCCGTGAATGTCGGCCGGGGGTACGGCAACGACGTCATCCTGGACGACCCGAAGGTCTCCGCCGAACACCTGCGCATCGAGCGCCGCGAGGACGGCACGCTGGTGCTGCGCGACGTGGGCAGCCAGAACGGCACCTACCGCGTGGAGCCCTGGGCACAGCTGGCCGAACTGGAGCTGGCCACGGAGACCCGCGTGTCGGTGGGGGACACGGTGCTGCGCTTCCGCGCGCGCGGCCACACGGTGGAGAAGACCGTCGTGGCGGCGGCGCCCACCGCGCCCAGGCCGCGCGTGTTCGAGCAGCCCCGCTACTTCTCACTGGCCCTGCAGGCCCTGCTGGGCGCCAGCCTGCTGGAGGGCTACCTGGCCAACTACGGGCGCACGGACTGGGGCGAGCTGACGGTGGCGCTGGTGGTGCCGCTGGGCGTCACCTTCCTGTGGGCGGGGGGCTGGTCGGTGGCGAGCCGCATCGCCCGGCGCCAGTTCCACTACCGCACGCACGCCACCGTGGCCGCGCTGGTGTTGCTGGGCTCCGTCGTCATCCAGCCGCTGCTCACGTTGGTGGGCTTCAGCCTGGGCGTGGGCGGCAACCTGTCCTGGGCCCACCACGTCGCCTTCCTGGCGCTGATGGCCTGGGGGCTCTACTGGCACCTGCGCTACGTGACGCGCTGGGAGCCGGGGCGGCTCATGCGGGTCATCGCCGTCGTCACGCTGTCGTTTGGCGCGCTGTCGCGGGCGGATGAATGGCTGGGCAACGAGTCCTTCAGCACGGAGCTGGGCTTCCGCCGGTCGCTCCTGCCACCGGCCTTCCGGCTGGTGGGCACCGAGCCCATGGATGACTTCTTCACCGACGCGGTGAAGGTCCAGGAGCAGGTGGACGCGCTGGCGCGCGACCCGTGAGCCTCCGGGGGCCGACAGGACGTCGTGGGCGGGGAGGCGGATGTCAGACCGGGCAGGTAGGAGTGCCCGGATGGACGTCCATCAGGAGTTGAGGCCTGTCGGTGGTGCCCGGGGGTCGCAGGTCCGGGGCGCGCGGGGGGAACGGCTCGCGGCCGGACACCGGGACGGTGGGATGACGCGCGTCCTCGTGGCGCCGGACCTGGCGTCCTTCCGGGTGGTGGCGCGGGGGCTGCTGGCGCGGGGCGAACCTCCAGAGCGGGTGCGCTTCGAGGAGACGCGGGGACGCCAGGGAACGTGGCTGGAGGCCGCGCGCTGGGAGGCCTGGGGGCGCGCCGCGTCCGGGGTGCCTCGGGACTTCGTGGGACTGGCGCAGAAGGTGGTGTGCCACCGTGAGCCTGCGCGCTGGGGGCTGCTGTACCGCGTGCTGTGGCGGCTGACCCATGGGGAACCGTCGCTGCTGGAGTGCCACGACGACGCGGACGTGCGGCGGCTGCGGTGGCTGGAGCACGCGGTGCGGCGGGACTCGCAGGCCCTGGTGGCGGCCGTGCGCTTCCGCCGGGTGTGGCGGGACGGGCGCGAACACCATGTCGCGTGGTACCGGCCCGAACACCTCATCGTCCGGGACGTGGCGCCGTTCCTCGTGCGCCGCTTCCCGGCCTTCTCCTGGAGCCTGTTCACGCCAGGGACCTGGGCGCATTGGGACGGGGAGCGGCTGACCTTCGAGGAAGGCGGGGCGCTGCCGGAGTGGGCACGCGCCCCGGTGGCGCTGGCGGCGTCCCATTCGCGCCCACGGGCGGACGCGGAGCGCACGTCCTTGCTGCTGGTGGGGGCTTCACCCGTGGACGGCGCGGAGCCGCCTTTCGCGGGGGCCGCGGGCGCGCTCCTGGAGGTCGTGTTGGGACGCGCGGGGCTCACGCGCTCCAGTCGTCAGGTGGTGCGGCCGTGCGGGGACGGATGCCGCTCGCGGCGTGGGGGGCTCCCTCCGACGGCGCGGGGGGAAGGGCGCACCTGCCGTCATGGGCTGGAGGCCGTGGTGGCGGAGGTCCGCCCGCGGCTCATCATCGCGCTGGGGCCCGCGGCGGCGCAGGCCTTCCTGGGGGTGGCGTTCCGAATGCACCTGAGCCGGGGGCAGCTGTTGGACACGCGGTGGGCGGAGGGCTGGATGGCCACGTATGACCCCGAAGCGGTGCTCCGGCTTCCAGAGGGCCGTGCGCGGGCGGAGGCGCGCATCCACTTCGAAGCGGACCTCCGGTCGGCGGCGGCGTGGCTGCGGCGCGCTCAGAGTCCGCGCACGGCGTGAGGCTGGTAGGGGGCCTCCAGGGCCTTCACCTCGTCGGACGTCAGCTTGAGGTCCACCGCGCGCACGGCATCCTCCAGGTGCTCCAGCTTCGTGGCGCCGATGATGGGCGCCGTCACCGCGGGGCGCGAGAGGAGCCAGGCCAGGGCCGTCTGCGCGGGATGCACGTTGCGCTTCTCCGCGACGCTCCGGTTCGCCTCCGCCACGTCCCAGTCACCGGCCTGGTCATAGAGCATGGGGGACAGCGTGTCCGACTTCGCCCGCGTCGTGGCGTCCCTGTCCTTCAGCGACTTGCGCGAGCCCGCGAGCAGGCCACGCGCCAGCGGCGACCAGGGGATGACGCCAATGCCCTCGGCTTCGCACAGGGGCAGCATCTCCCGCTCCTCCTCGCGGTAGACGAGGTTGTAGTGGCCCTGCATGGACACGAAGCGTGTCCAGCCGCGCAGGTCCGCGACCCCCAGCGCCCGCGCGAACTGCCACGCATACGCGGAGGACGCGCCCAGGTAGCGCACCTTGCCCTGGCGCACGAGCTGATCCAAGGCGGCCAGCGTCTCCTCCAGCGGCGTGTGCGGGTCCATCCGGTGAATCTGGTAGAGGTCGATGGCCTCCACGCCCAGCCGCTTCAGGCTGGCCTCGCAGCCCTGGACGATGTGCTTGCGCGACAGGCCCCGCATGTTCTGCCCGTCCCCCATGGGGAAGTAGACCTTGGTGGCCAGCACCACCTCGTCCATGCGCGCGTAGCGGCGCAGGGCCCGGCCGGTGATTTCCTCACTGGCGCCCAGTGAATACATGTCCGCGGTGTCGAAGAAGTTGATGCCAAGCTCCACCGCCCGCCGGAAGAACGGCTGCGCGGCCTCTTCGTCCAGCACCCAGGGGCGCCACTTGGGCGTGCCGTAGCTCATGCAGCCCAGTCCGAGTCGAGACACGCGCAGGCCCGTGCGGCCAAGGTTTGTATATTTCATTTCGTGGCGTCCTCGCTGCTCCAACACAGGAGGCGTCCGTCATAGCGCGCTAGGGCTTTCCCGGCTTCTCGGAATCCGGTACATAACCGACGAATCCGAGGGGGCGCTGAACGGATCGCCGTGGGGTGCCCCTCGTATTTCAGGGGAGGGGTGTGCGCCTTGGTGTTCCGGCTGGCGTCTTCCAGTCAGGCAACGGGACTCCGACGACATGCACCTTCCGATTCGCTCCCAGTACGCCTCCGAGGCTGCTCGCCCGGGAGATGCCACCCTGGTGGACGTGTGCCGGACCCGGGCGGCGGCGCAGCCCGAGGACTGGATTTACACGTTTTTGGAGGATGAAGGCGAAAGCGTCCTCACGTACGCGGAGTTGGATGTGGGGGCACGGGCCGTGGCCGCGCTGCTGCAACGGCACCTGGCGCCCGGCGATCGTGCGTTGCTGCTGTATCCACCGGGCCGCGAGTACGCGTTCGGCTTCCTGGGGTGCCTCTACGCGGGCGTGGTGGCCGTACCGGCCTATCCACCGGACCCGATGCGGCTCGGCCGCACCTTGCCGAGGCTCCAGTCCCTGGTGGCGGACTGTGGCGCGCGGGTGGCGCTGACGACGTCCGGCATCGCGGACATGGTGGAGCCGCTGACGGAAGGCGCGCCGGATTTGCGCGCGCTCCGCTGGTTGGCCACGGACACGGTGGCCCCGGCGGAGGCCGCGGCCTGGCGCGCACCGGCCCTGAGCGGCGAGTCGGTGGCGTTCCTCCAGTACACGTCGGGTTCGACGGGGACGCCGCGAGGCGTGGTGCTGCGGCACCGCCACCTGCTGCACAACTCGTGGCTGATCGCCCGCGGCTTCGACGCGAGCCCGAACGCGGTGGGCGTCCTCTGGTTGCCGCCGTACCACGACATGGGGCTGATTGGCGGGCTCCTCCAGCCGCTGTACCGCGACTTCCCCATGGTGCTGTTGCCACCGCTGTCGTTCCTCCAGCGGCCCATGGGCTGGCTGGAGGCCGTGTCGCGCTACGGGGGCTCGGTGTGCGGCGCGCCCAACTTCGCGTTCGACCTGTGCGTCCGGAAGAGCACGCCCGCGCAGCGGGCCGCGTTGGACTTGAGCCGCTGGGAGTCGGCCTTCTGCGGCGCGGAGCCGGTGCGCGCGGACACGCTGGAGCGCTTCGCGGAGGCGTTCGCGCCCGCGGGCTTCCGGCGTGAGGCGTTCTACCCCTGCTATGGCCTGGCGGAGGGGACGCTCATCGTGTCGGGCGGCGTGCGCGCGGCGGCCCCGGTGGTGCGGCGCTTCTCACGGGAGGGCTTGCTGCGGGGTGAAGCGCGAGCCCCCGAGGCCGAGTCCGCGGAGGCCGTGCTGGTGGGCTGTGGCCAGGTGCTGGGCGACCAGGACGTGCGGGTGGTGGACCCGGTGACGCGCCGCCCGTGTCCGCCGGGCCGCGTGGGCGAGCTGTGGGTGCGGGGCCCCAGCGTCGCGGATGGATACTGGCAGCGGCCGGAGGAGACGGAGCGCACGTTTCACGGGCGGCTCGCGGACTCGGGAGAAGGTCCATACCTGCGCACGGGGGACCTGGGCGTCATCGAGGACGGCGAGGTCTTCGTCACGGGCCGCGCGAAGGACGTGCTGGTGCTTCGGGGGCGCAACCACTATCCGCAGGACCTGGAGCAGTCCGCGGAGCGCTGTCACCCCGGCGTGCGTCCTGGCTGTGGCGCCGCGTTCCTCGTGGAAGAGGCGGGTGAGGAGCGGTTGGTGCTCGTCCAGGAGGTGGCCGCGAAGGTGGCGGCCGACGGCGCGGTGGCTGAGGTCGTCACGCGCATCCGCGCGGCCTTGTCCGAGGAGCATGGCCTGGCCGCGTCCGCGGTGGTGCTCATCTCCGCGGGCTCCCTCCCCAAGACCTCCAGCGGCAAGGTGCAACGGCGTGCCACGCGCGAGGCCTTCCTGGCGGGGACGCTGGACGTCGTCCTCGCCTGGCGGGAGGCGTTGCCCACCGGGCGTGTCGAGCCCTCGCGAATGGGCGCCTCGCCCAGTGAGGCCGCGCCTGACTCCGTCGCGCCGTGGCGCTCAGCCGCCGAGGTGCTCCCCGCGCTGAGCCGCGAGGTGGCGGCGCTGCTGGGCGCGGACGCGCGCGCCGTGGACGTCGACGCGCCGCTCTCTGGTCATGGGCTCGATTCGCTCCGAGCGCTCGAGGTGGTGCATGCGGTGGAGGCCGGCTGGGGGGTCAGTCCGCCGGTGGCCTTCCTGCTCCAAGGCCCGAGCTTGCGTGAAGTGGCGGAGTGGGTATCTCGGGCCGCGGCCGACGCGTCGCCGGTCCTCACGGCCTCGCCCGCGTCCGCGGCGTCGTTCGTGCCGCTGGGGCAGCGCGCGCTCTGGTTCCTCCAGCGCATGGCGCCTGGGAGCACCGCCTACCACGTGGCTCGGGCGGTGCGGTTCCTCACGCCCGTCGACTCCGCCGCGCTGGACCGCGCCTTCTCGGCGCTGGTGTCCCGTCACCCCACGTTGCGCGCCGCGTTCCCGGAGGAGCAGGGGGCGCCGGCGCGTCGGGAGAGCGAGTCCGTCCCCGCGCTGGTGCGCGAAGCCGCGGCCGCGTGGGCGGAGTCCGCGTTGCGTGAGCGGCTCGACGCGGAGTCGCACCGCGCGTTCGACCTCGAACGCGGCCCCCTGCTGCGTGTGCACCTGTTCACCGGAGCGCCGCGTGGGGACGTGCTGCTGCTCGTCATGCACCACCTCGTCACCGACTTCTGGTCGCTGGAGGTGCTCGCCGGAGAGCTGGGGGCGCTGTACGCGGCGGAGGTCCAGGGGACGGCCGCGTCGTTGCCGCCACCTCCTCCGTCCGCGTCGCCCGTCCTTCAGGCGCTGGAAGCCAGCCTGGAGGGCGCGAGAGGAGATGCGATGGTGGCCTGGTGGCGCGAGCGGCTGGGCGGTGAGCTGCCGGTGTTGGAGCTGCCCACGTCGCGCCCGCGTCCGCGGCTCCAGTCCTTCCGTGGCGCCACCGTCACCTTCACCGTGCCGCCGGAGACGGCCACGCGGCTCAAGGCGCTGGCGCGCGACCAGGGCGCGACGCCCTTCATGGCGCTGCTGGCGGGCTATCTCGCGTTCCTGAGCCGCTACACCGGCCAGGAGGACCTCGTCGTGGGAACGCCCACCGCGGGCCGGCCTCGCGCGGACCTGTCACGGCAGATGGGGTACTTCGTCAACCCGGTGGCGCTGCGCGCGCGCGTGCCGCGGACACAGTCCTTCACCGCGCTGCTGGCCCACGTCCGCGCCACGGTCCTGGACGCACTGGACCATCAGGCGCTGCCCTTCGCGCGGCTCGTCGAGCAGCTGCAGCCGCGGCGAGACGCCTCGCGCGCGCCTGTCTTCCAGGCGATGTTCGCCTTGCAGTCCGGCCGTCCGGGACGCGAGGCGCTGGGCGGTCTGGCGCTGGGCGTGGAGGGCGCTCGAGCGCGGGTGGGCGAGCTGGACGTCGAGGCCGTTCCCCTGCGGCACCTCGCCTCCGCCTTCGACCTCTCGCTGATGATGGCCGAGGTGGAGGGGGGCTTCGCGGCCAGCCTGGAGTACTGCTCGGACCTCTTCGATGCGGACGCCGCGGCGCGGATGGCGCGCCACCTGGGGGCGCTGTTCGCCGCCGCCTCGTTGGCGCCGCACGCGCACGTGGGGGACCTGCCCCTGCTGGACGTCGCCGAGCGCGACCGCGTGCTGTCCCAGGGGCGTGGGGCGGCCCGCGTTCCTGGGGAAGCCCAGGCCGCGTCCGGGCGCGTGGAGCCGCCTGGGCTGCTCGCGCGGTTCGGCGCGTGGGCCGCGGAGACGCCGGACGCGGTCGCGCTGGTCGCGGGTCCGGCCCGTTGGTCCTACGCGGCGCTGGACGCGTGGGCGGGGCGGTTGGCGGCGCGGCTGCGGCGACACGGCGTGGCGCGGGAGGCGCGGGTCGGCGTGCTGCTGTCACGAGGCGGGCCCGAGTCCGTCGTGGCCTTCCTCGCCGTGCTCGCGGCGGGGGGCGTGGTGGTGCCGCTCGACCCCACGTCTCCCGCGGAGCGCCTGGAGTGGATGCTGCGGGACAGTGGCGCCCGGGTGCTGCTGTCCCACGCGAGTCTGGCCCGGCGTCTGGCGGTCCCCGAAGGCGTCGAGGTCCTGTCCTGGGAGTCGCACGGCACGCAGGAGGTGCTGGACGCGACGCCCAGGGCCTCCGCCGCGGAGACGGGCGCCGCGTGGCCGCGCGAGGCCGCCGCGTATGTCATCTACACCTCCGGGAGCACCGGGCGTCCCAAGGGCGTGGTCGTCACCCACCAGTCAATGGCGCACCTGGCCCGGTCCTCCCTGGCGCTGCGGCCCGGCCCCGGCACCCGGGTGCTCCAGCACGCGTCGCCCGCCTTCGACATGTCCGTGTGGGACTACTTGATGGCGCTCACCACGGGGGCCGCGCTGCACGTGGCGCCAGCGGGAGAGGTGCTCGCGGGAGACGCGCTGTACCGGGTGCTGCGCGATGAGCGCATCACCTCCGCGCTGCTGCCTCCATCCGTGGTCGCGTTGCTGCCCGATGCGCCCCTGCCGGACCTGGCGGTGCTCATCGTTGGCGGCGACGTGTGCCCGCGCGAGCTGGTGACGCGCTTCGGGCCGGGCCGCACCTTCATCAACGGGTACGGGCCCACGGAGGTGACGGTCTGCGCGACCTGGGAGTGGAGCCCTCCGGGTGATTTGGCGCCGGGCATCGGCGTGCCCATGGCGCACGTCGACACGTACGTGCTGGACGCGGCCCTGCGCCCCGTGCCGGTGGGTGTGGCGGGCGAATTGTTCGTGGGCGGGGAGGGCGTGGCGCGCGGCTACCTGGGCCAGCCGGGCCTCACGGCCGAGCGCTTCGTTCCGGACCCGTATGGCGGCGCGCCCGGCGCGCGGCTCTACCGCACGGGGGACCGGGTGCGGTGGTCGCCGGACGGGCGGCTCGAATTCCTGGGGCGCGTGGATGTCCAGCTCAAGCTGCGCGGCTTCCGCATCGAACCGGGCGAGGTGGAGGTGGCCCTCCGGGAGCTGGCGGGGATGCGGCAGGCGCACGTGCGCGTGTGGTCGCCGCCCGCTGGCGGGGAGGCGCGGCTGGTGGCCTACGTGGTGCCGGGCCCCGGAGCGCCGCTGCCACCGGGCGAGGTCCGCGCGCGCCTGCGTGCCCGGCTCCCGGAGCAGCTCGTCCCGGTGGACCTCATCTCCCTGGAGGCGTTGCCGATGACGACCGGCGGCAAGGTGGACGCACGCGCGCTGCCCGCCCCGGTGCGAACCGTGACGGCGGAGAGCGCGCCGCGCACGCCGCTGGAGGAGTCCCTCGCGAAGGCCTGGGCGGAGGCCCTGGGGCTGCCCTCGGTGGGGGTGCACTCGCACTTCTTCGACGACCTCGGCGGCAGCTCGCTGGCGGCGGTGCGGACGTGCGCGCGGCTGCGTGAGACGTTGGGCCAGGACGTGCCCATCACCCATCTCTTCGAACACCCCACCGTCCACTCCCTGGCCCGGCGCCTGGCGTCCGAGTCGTCTCCAGGGCCGACGTCCGACGAGAAACACCAGACGCGCGCGGAGGCCCGGCGACAGGTCCTCCAGCGTCGCGGAGGAAGGAACCCTCGAGGCAATGGCTGACCACGACATGACGGGCGGAGACAGCACGGGGATGGGCAACGACATCGCGATCATCGGCATGGCGGTCCGCTTTCCAGGGGCCCGCGACGTGGACGCGTTCTGGGGGAACCTGCGCGACGGCGTGGAGTCCATCACCCGCCTGTCTTCGGAGTCACTGGAGCCTTCGCCCCTGGTCCCCGCGCTGGTGCGTGGCCACCCGGACTTCGTGCCGGTGGCCTCGGAGCTGGAAGGCGGAGACCACTTCGACGCGGCCTTCTTCGGCGTGGCGCCGCGCGAGGCGCAGTGGATGGATCCGCAGCAGCGCGTGTTCCTGGAGTGTGCGTGGGCCGCGCTGGAGGACGCCGCGCTCGACCCCGAACGCTTCGACGGGAAGGTGTCGCTCTACGCGGGGGCGGGCGCCTCGCTGCACACGTTGGGGTTGTTGGGGCAGGGCGCCCTGGACCCCGCGTCGCTCTACGAGTTGCTGGGCACGACGGGGGAGAACCTCGCGACGAAGGCGTCCTTCAAGCTGGGCCTGCGCGGCGAGAGCCTGTCCGTCTACACCGCGTGCTCCACGGGCCTGGTGGCCGTGCACATGGCGTGTCAGAGCCTGCTGATGCGCCAGTCGGACGTGGCGCTGGCGGGCGCGGTGCGGCTGTCACTGCCACAGCGGTCGGGCTACCTGTTCCAGGAGGGGATGATTCTCTCCCCGGACGGCCACTGCCGGGCGTTCGACGCACGCGCGGCCGGAACGGTGCCGGGCAATGGCGCGGCGGTGGTGGTGCTCAAGCCCTTGGCGGACGCGCTGCGGGATGGCGACACCATCCATGCCGTCATCAAGGGATCGGCCATCAACAACGATGGCGCCGCGAAGGTCGGCTACACGGCGCCGAGCGTGGAGGGGCAGGCGGACGTCATCAGTGAGGCCCTGGCCTACGCGGGACTGGAGGCGCGGGACATCGGCTACGTGGAGGCGCACGGGACGGGTACGGCGCTGGGGGACCCCATCGAGGTGGCGGCGCTGACGCGGGCGTTCCGCCGTCATACGGACGCGACGGGGTACTGCGGCCTGGGCTCGGTGAAGACGAACGTGGGCCACCTGGACACGGCGGCGGGGCTCGCGGGGCTCATCAAGGCGGTGCTGGCCCTGAAGCACGAGGCGCTGCCGGCCAGCCTCCACTTCGAGCGCCCCAATCCGGCCATCGACTTCGCGGGCAGTCCGTTCTTCGTCGTGGACGCGCTCCGGCCCTGGCCTCGGGGCGACGTGCCCCGGCGCGCGGGCGTCAGCTCGTTCGGCATTGGGGGGACGAACGCCCACGTGGTGCTGGAAGAGGCGCCGCTGACCGCTCGGACCCAGGAGCGCTCGCGCCCCACGCAGGTGGTGACGCTGTCGGCTCGAACGGCCGAGGCGTTGGCGTCCACGGCGCGGGAGCTGGCGGACTGGCTGGAGCGCGCGCCCGGCGAGGTGTCGTTGCCGGACGTGGCCTTCACCCGCAACACGGGCCGCCGCGCCTTCGAGCACCGGAGGGCCGTGGTGGCGGGCGACCGCGAGGCGCTGGTGGCCGCGCTGTGGGCGCCGGGGCAGGGGCGCGTGGTGGAGGACGTCGCGGCGGCGCGCGATGCGCGCGTGGCGTTCCTGCTGCCGGGACAGGGCGCGCAGTCCGTGGGCATGGGGCGAGCGCTTCACGCCGCGGAGCCCGCGTACCGCGAAGCGCTGGAGACCTGCCTGCGGGAGCTGGGGCCGCGGCTGGAGGCGTCGGTGCGCGCGGTGTTGTTCCCCGCGCCAGGAGGCGAGGACGCCGCGAAGGCGCTGCTGGCGGACCCGGGCTGCGCGCTGCCCGCGCTGTTCTCGGTGGAGTACGCGCTCGCGCGCCAGTGGGAGTCGTGGGGCGTGAAGCCCCATGCGCTGCTGGGGCACAGCTTCGGTGAGTACGTGGCGGCGTGCCTCGCGGGCGTGCTGCCCCTGGAGGACGCGCTGGCCCTGGCGGCGGCGCGTGGCCGGCTGATGGCGCGCATGCCGGCGGGCAGCATGACGGCGGTGGGGTGCTCCGAGGCCGTCATCCGCCCCTTGCTGACGGGGGCGTTGTCGCTGGCCGCGGTGAATGGGGCGGAGCGCTGCGTGGTCTCCGGCCCCACGCCGGAGGTCGAGGCCCTGGAGCGCGAGCTCACGACACGGGGGGTGGGCGTGCTGCGCCTGCCCGCGGCCCATGCGTTCCATTCCGCGGCGGTGGAGCCGCTGATGGAGGACCTGCGCCAGGTCGTCTCCGGGCTGCGCTTGTCCGCGCCCCAGCGCCCCTACGTGTCCAGCGTCACCGGGACGTGGATCCGCGCGGACGAGGCGACGGACCCGGCCTACTGGGTCCGGCAGATGCGGGCGCCGGTGCGCTTCGCGGATGGACTGGAGACGCTCCAAGCGGACGGCTGCACGGTGTTCCTCGAAGTGGGGCCGGACCAGGCGCTCACGGCCCTGGCGAAGCTGGGCTTGCGCGGACACGCGGGCCGGGCCGTGGCGTCGCTGCCGCGGGCGGGGTCGACGTCGAGCCCGCATGCGGCGCTGATGGCGGCGCTGGGCGCGTTGTGGGAGCAGGGATGGGCGCTCGATTGGAGCCAGGTCTACGCGCACGAGCAGCGCCGGAAGTTGCCGCTGCCTGTCTATCCCTTCCAGCGCCAATCCATGGGCACCGCGCCCGCGCCCGTGCTCGTCAGCCCACCGGTGCCTCGTGAGGTGCCGCCCCCTCCCGCCGACGTGGCGGCGGTCCATGAGGAAGGACCGCCTGACGCCGCGGGGCCCCGGACGGACGTGGAGCGGCAGGTGCTGGCCATCTGGCGCGAGCGGTTGGGTCGCGCGGACTTTGGCATCCACGACGACTTCCTGGAGCTGGGGGGCAACTCGTTGATGGCCGCGCAGATGCTGACGCGGCTGCGCGAGGCGTTCCCGGTGCAGCTCCCCCTGAGCGACGTGTTCGAGGCGCCCACGGTGGCCGGGGTGTCCGCGCGCATCCAGGCGCGGATGGGCTCGGCGGGCGCGGTGACGGGGGAGGCCGCGCTGCCGCCGCTGGCGCGTATCGCGCGTGACGGCGTGTTGCCCCTGTCCGTGGTGCAGGAGCGCGTCTGCGCGTTGGAGCAGGCGCTGCCGGGCAACCCGGCGCTCAACATGTACGTGGTGCTGCGGCTGCGCGGGGCGCTGGACGTGGCGCTCATGGAGCGGAGCCTGGAGGCGGTGGTGCGCCGTCACGAGGCGCTGCGCACCTCCTATCCGCGCGTCCAGGGCGCGACGGTCCTCCGCATCGCGCCGGAGGTGAAGCTGCCGCTGGCAGTGGAACCGCTGGCGGCAGAGGGCTGGGAGCAGCGCGTCCATGACGAGGTGGCGCGTCCCTTCGACCTGGAGCGCGGGCCCGTGGTCCGCGCGCGCCTCTGGCGGCTGTCCCCGGAAGAGCACCTGCTCGCCGTCACGGTGCATCACGTGGTGTGTGACACGTGGTCACTGGTGGTGCTCGGCAAGGAGCTGGGGGCGCACTACAGCGCCTTCAAGCGGGGGCAGCCCGTCGCGTTGCCCGCCCTGGCCGTGCAGTACGCGGATTATGCGGCCTGGCAGCGACGGGCGCTGAGAGAGGGGGCCTTCGCCGCGCAGGCCGCGGCGTGGCGCGAGCGGCTGGTGTCGCTCCCGGGGCCCCTGGCGCTGCCGGTGGACCGTGCCCCGGGCGAGGGGCCCGCGCTGCGGGGCCAGCGGTTGAACGTGGGGTTCTCCCGCGCGCTGTCGGAGTCGGTCCAGGCCCTGGCGCAGCGTGAGGGCATCACCCCGTTCATGGTGCTGCTGGCGTCGTGGAAGGCGCTGCTGTCGCGCTGGTCGGGCCAGGACGACATCGTCGTGGGGACCCCCATTGGCAACCGCAGCCGGCCGGAGCTGGAGCCGCTGATGGGCTACGTGGCGCACGCCGTCCCGCTTCGGACGGACCTGTCCGGAGCCCCGCCGTTCCGCGAGCTGCTGACGCGAGTCCGGGACGTGATGCTGGAGGCCTACGCGCATCCGGATGTCCCGTACGAAGAGCTGGTGCGGGAAATCGAGCCGCGGAAGGACACGGGCCGCGAGCGCGTCTTCGACACGTTGCTCGTCCTGCACACCCGCTTCGAGCCCAACGTGGAGCTGCCCGGCCTGCTGATGAGTCTGGTGGAGCTGGAGAACGGGCCACCGCAGTTCGGCGCGGTCCTGTCGAACCTGTCCATCTCCCTGGGCGAGCACGCGCACGGCTTCGCTGGCACCGTGGACTACGCGGACGAACGCTTCGAGCGGGCGACCGTGGAGCGGTTGATGGCGCACTGGACCACCCTGCTCGAAGCCGCGGTGGCGGACCCCGACCTGCCCGTGTCCGAGCTGCCACTGGAGGCGCCGCCATCACCGCGCGCCCCGTCGCTGGCGGACAGCCGCCTCTCCGCGCCCGTGCCCTTGGCGTCGCTGCTGCGGGAGCGCGCGGCGAAGGCCGCGTCCGCCGTCGCGCTGACGGCGGCGGATGGGCGGGCCGTCACGTGGGGAGCGTTGCGCGCGGGAGCAGGGCGGCTCGCGTCCGAGCTGAAGGCGCGAGGCGTGGGCCCCGACGCCCTGGTGGCGGTGTGCCTGGACGCGTCGGTGGAGCAGGTGGTCGCGCTGTGGGCGGTCCTGGAGGTGGGCGCGGCCTATGTGCTGTTGCCGGTGCCTCGGCTCCGTGAGCTGTCCGCGTTCGCACCGCCGGGCGCGCCCGCTCCGTTGCTGCTGACGCGCGCGAACGTCCGCACGAGCGCACCGCTCGACGGGGCGCGCGTCCTCCACGTCGATGAGGTGCTCGCGGCTCCAGAGGCCTCGGAGCCCGCGTCCCAGGCGGGGGCCGAGCCCGGCTCCGAGCCCGTCTCCGAGCCTCCTTCCGAGCGGGTCTGCCTGGAGCCCCTGCGCGGGCCTGGGGGCGAGCGGCTTCACGCCATCCACACGCACGGCACGGTCGCGGCGTTGTTCGCGCGGTTGGACGCGGGGGGCGCGCCGGAAGGGGGCGTCTGGCTCGCGGCGGAGGCGCCCACCGAGCCGGGGACGGGCCTGGAGCTGCTGTGGGCCCTGACGCGCGGGCTGCGCGGGGTGCTGCCAGCGGAGCGCGCGCGCTTCGCGTGGGGCGGCTCGGGCGCTGGCGGCTCGCGGCGGCCCATGGACTTCAGCCTGTCCTTCTTCGCCAACGACGAGGACTCGCTGGGCGGGCGCAAGTACCGGCTGCTGCTGGAGGCCGCGAAGTTCGCGGACGCGCATGGCTTCTCGGCGGTGTGGACGCCGGAGCGGCACTTCCATTCGTTCGGTGGGCTCTATCCCCGGCCGGCGGTGGTGGGCGCGGGCGTGGCGACGGTGACGGAGCGCCTGGGCATTCGCGCGGGCAGCGTGGTGCTCCCGCTGCATGACCCCGTCCTCGTCGCCGAGGAGTGGGCCGTGCTGGACAACCTGTCCGAGGGCCGCGTCGGCGTGTCCTTCGCCTCCGGCTGGCACGTGAATGACTTCGTGTTCGCGCCGGACCGCTATGCGCGCAGGAAGGAGGTCCTCCTGCGCGGCATCGAAGACGTGCGGACGCTGTGGGGCGGGGGCACGGTGCTCCGGCGCAACGGGAACGGGGAGGAGGTGGCGCTGTCGCTGCGGCCTCGGCCCGTGCAGAAGTCGTTGCCTGTCTGGCTCACCGCCGCCGGAAGTCCGGAGACGTTCCGCCTGGCCGGAGAGCTGGGGGCCTACGTGCTCACCAACTTGATGGGCCAGCAGTTGGATGACCTGGCCTCCAAGGTGGCGTTGTACCGGGACGCGTGGCGCCAGCACGGTCATCCGGGCCGGGGGCACGTGAGCCTGATGATGCACGCGTACCTGGGCGACGACCCGTCCGTGGTGCGCGAGCGGGTGCGACAGCCGCTGCTCGACTACTTCCGCGGCTCGGTGGACATCCTCGCGGGCTTCGTGGCCAGCCAGGGCCTTCAGGTGGACCCGCGCTCACTGACGCCCGGGGACATGGACGCGCTGCTGAGCCACGGCGTCGAACGCTACATGGACGACGGCGGCCTCTTTGGCACCCCCGAGAGCTGCGGCCCCGTGGTGGAGCGCGTGCGGCGGCTCGACGTGGACGAGATCGCCTGCCTCGTGGACTTCGGCGTGGAGGTGGACGCGACCCTGGAGGGGCTGCGTCACCTGGAGGGGCTGCGAGCCCGTCATTCGCCGGAGCCAGGCCTCGCGGTGCCGGTGCCTCAGTTGAGGGAAGGGCCCGACGCGGCGACGGCCTTGTTGTCGCTCGTGCGGGAGGCGGAGGTCACGCACCTGCACTGCACGGCGGCGCTCGCGCGGTCGCTGCTGGCGCTCCCCGGCGCGGAGGCGGCGCTGCGTCCCGTTCGTCAGGTGCTGCTGGAGGACGCCGCGCCGGACGTGGCGGCGTCGCTGGAGCGGCTGCTCCCGGGGCGCGTCGCGCACCGCCACGAGGCCCTGGGGCCCGGAGCCTGGGCGATGGGCACGGAGGCTCCAGCCGGCACGGCCTGGAGCGTGGTGGACGGGCGCGGTCAGCCCGTCCCCCTGGGCGTGGTGGGGGAGTTGATGGTGGAGGGCGCCGGTGTGCCCGGGGGCTTCTGGAACGCGCCGGAGCGCTCCGCGTTGCGAGTCCTCCCCACCGCGCGGGAAGGCGTGCGCCGTCTGGTCACCGGGCGCAGGGCCCGGCGCCGGGCGGATGGGACGCTGGAGCTGCTGCCCGCCGTGCCCACCCCCACGCGCCGTCCCGCTCCGCCGAAGGCCGCCGTCATGCCGGGCGCCGCCGCGAAGGCACGGCAGGGGCCGCCGCCCATCCCCGTGGTGTCGCGAGACCGGCCGCTGCCGCTGTCGTTCTCACAGCAGCGGCTCTGGTACATGGACCGGTTGGAGCCGGGCAACGTCGCCTACAACAACGCCGTCGCGTTCGTGCTGAGCGGCGCGCTCGACGTGGCGGCGCTGACCCAGGCGTTCAATGCGGTGGTGGCCCGGCACGAGGCGCTCCGGACCACCTTCGCCCAGGTGGGCGCGGACGCGGTGCAGGTCATCGCGCCAACGTTGGAGGTTCCCATGCCCTTGCTCGTGGCGGAGGGGGCGAGCGAGGACGTCGTCGCGAGCTGGGCGCGTGAAGAGGCGCGCCGTCCCTTCGACCTGGAGCAGGGGCCGCTGCTCCGGGCGGTGTTGCTCCGGCGGGGCGACACCGAGCACGTCCTGCTGCTCACGCTCCATCACATCATCTCGGACGGCTGGTCCGCGGGTGTGATGGTGCACGAGGTGGCCCGCTTGTACGAGGCCGCGAAGACGGGCCAGCCCGCGGCGCTGCCGGCGTTGCCCGTGCAGTACGCGGACTATTCCGTCTGGCAGCTCGAGTGGATGAAGGGCCCCGCGCTGAAGTCCGAACAGGACTGGTGGCGCGACGTGTTGACGGACGTGCCCGTGCTCCAGCTTCCAACGGACAGGCCTCGTCCCGCGGTGCAGACCTACGAGGGCGAGCGGCGCGCCGTCACCATCCCGCGCCCGTTGACGGAGGCCCTGGCCTCCGTGGGCCGGCGGGTGGGGGCTACGCCCTTCATGGTGCTGATGGCCGCGTGGCAGGCCTTGCTCCACGCGTACTCGGGGCAGGAGGACTTCGCGGTGGGCACGCCGGTGGCCGGCCGGAACCGCCCGGAGGTCGAGCCGTTGATGGGGTGCTTCATCAACTCCATCGCCCTGCGTGCGGACCTGGCTGGCGACCCGGCCTTCGCGGAGCTGGTGGGCCGCGTGCGCCGGACCGCGCTGGAGAGCTTCGCCCACCAGGAGGTGCCCTTCGAGAAGCTGGTGGAGGCGCTGCACGTCCCGCGCGACCTCAGCCATACGCCCATCTTCCAGACGATGCTGGTGCTCCACAACACGCCCACGCCGGAGCTGTCGCTGGCGGGGCTCCAGCTTCGCGGCCGTCCCGTCCACACGGGGGCCACCAAGCTGGACCTGACCCTGGAGCTCGCGGAGACGCCAGCGGGCCTGAGCGGCGGCATCGAATACAACACGGACCTCTTCGACGCGGACACCATCGCGCGGCTCGCGGGGCAGCTGCTCCGCGTGTTGGAGGCGGTGGCGGCGGCGCCGGAGCTGCGGCTGTCACAGCTCGAGCTGCTGACCGGGGCCGAGCGCCAACGGTTGCTGGTGGAGTGGAACGCCTCGCCGCTGCCTGGCGTCGCGGCGGCGGACAGCGTCCCGGCGCGCTTCCTGGCGCAGGTGGCGCGCACGCCGGACCGGGTGGCGGTGGAGGACGGCCACCAGGCGCTGACGTATCGCGAGCTGGCCGGACGGTCGGGGCGCATCGCCGGGTACCTGTCGGCGCGAGGCGTGGGACAGGGTGCCATCGTGGCGCTCGCGCTGGCACATCCCTCGGAAGTGGTCGTGGGGCTGCTCGGCGTGATGCGCGCGGGGGCGGCGGCCGTCGTGCTCGACCTGGACCACCCGATGGAGCGCCTCGCGGGGCTGCTCGCGGAGACGCGAGCCAGCGGAGTGCTCACCACGGAGGCTTCACGCGCCCGGGTGCCCACGCGCGAGGGGACGGAGGTCCTCCACCTGGACTCCGTGCCCGCCAGCCTGGAGGCGCCGCCCAACGCCCCGTCCGCGGACGACGCGGCGTGTGTCGTCTACACGTCGGGGTCCACGGGGACGCCGCGGGGTGTGGTGATGGAGCACCGGCAACTGGTGTCCGCGACGCTCGCGCGGCACGAGGTCTACGGTGAGCCGGGCGTGGTCATGTCCCTGGCGCCGTTCACCTTCGATGCCTCGCTGGCGGGCCTGCTGTGGTCCTTGTTCGGTGGCGGCACGCTGCGCTACCCGGAGGCGGAGGAGCGCGAGGACCCACGCAGGTTGGCGGAGCGGGTCGCGCGCTCGGAGGTCACGCACTTCATCTCCGTGCCCGCCCTCTATGGGCAGGTGCTCGCGGCGGCGCCTCCGGGCGGCCTGCCGAGCCTGCGCGCGGTGAGCGTGGGCGGCGAGGCGTGTCCGGTGGAGCTCACGCGAGCGCATCACGACGCGCTGCCCGCGGTCCCCTTGTTCAACGAGTACGGTCCCACGGAGGCCACCATCTGGAGCACGGTGCACCGGGTTCGCGCGGACGCACCGGGCCACGTGCCCATTGGCCGCGCGGTGCCGGGGGCGCGGGTGTACCTGCTGGATTCGCGGCGCAACCTGGTGCCGCAGGGGGCTCCCGGCGAGGTGTACGTGGGCGGCGCGGGGGTGGCGCGAGGGTATCTGGGCCAGCCCGCGCTGACGGCCGAGCGCTTCGTGGAGGACCCGTTCGATGGACGTCCGGGCGCCCGCATGTACCGCACGGGCGACGTGGCCCGCTGGCGCGCGGACGGGGCGTTGGAGTTCGTGGGCCGCGTGGACCGGCAGGTGAAGGTGCGGGGCTTCCGCATCGAGCCGGGTGAAGTGGAGGCCGCGCTGCTCGCGAGCCCCCAGGTCAAGGACGCGGCCGTCATGGCGCGTGTGGACGGGCGTGGCCCTGGCCGCCTCGTGGCCTACGTCGTGCCCGCGCGGGAGGGCGCGGACAGCGCGCCTGACGCCGCGGCCTTGAAGGCGTGGCTGATGTCCCGGCTGCCGCCGTACATGGTCCCCTCGGCGTTCGTCACGCTCGGCGCGCTGCCTCGCACCCGGCACGGCAAGGTGGACTTCCGGGCGTTGCCCGCGCCGGAGCGCCCCTCGGCGGACGCGCAAGGGCCCGTGGCGGCGCCGCGCTCGGAGGTGGAGGAGACCCTCGCGGCGCTCTGGCGCGACGTCCTCTCGGTGGAGCGCGTGGGCATCCACGACGACTTCTTCGAGCTGGGCGGTGATTCCATCCTGGGCCTGCAAATCGTCACCCGGGCGCGCGCGGCGGGCATCGAGTTGTCGCCGAAGCAGTTGTTCCAGAATCCGACGGTGGCGCGGCTCGCGGCGGTCGCGGGGACGCGCCTCGCGGTGCAGGCCGAGCAGGGCCCCGTCACCGGGCCCGTGGCGCTGACCCCCATCCAGCACTGGTTCTTCGAGCTGGCGCTGGAGGATGCGCACCACTGGAACATGTCCCTGCTGTTGGAGGCGAAGGCGCCGCTGGACGCCGCGTTGTTGCAGCGGGCGCTGGGGCATCTGCTGGAACACCATGACGCGCTCCGGCTGCGCTTCGCTCCCGGTGACGAGGGCTGGCACCAGTCCGCCTCCGCGCCAGGAGCGGCCGTCACGGTGGCTCGCGTGGACCTGTCCTCCGTGCCTGAGTCCGAACAGTCGGCGGCGCTGCTCCGGCACGCCGAGGCGGCGCAAGAGAGCCTGCGGTTGGAGGGGCCCCTGGTCCAGGTGGCGGTGCTGGAGGGGGGCGCCGGACGACCTTCCCGGCTGATGCTGACGGTCCACCATCTGGTGGTGGACGCGGTGTCGTGGCGCATCCTCCTGGAGGACCTGGCGGCGGTGTACGCGAAGCTCGCCGCGGGCGAGGCCGTGGCGCTCCCGCCGAAGACGACGTCGTTCCAGGCGTGGGCTCGGGGGTTGGAGGCGTTGTCGCGCTCGGAGGCGCTGGCGGCGCAGCGGGCATGGTGGCTCGAACGTCCGTGGCGCGAGGCGCCGCGGCTCCCCGTGGACCTGGCGGGTGGGGCCAACACGGAGGCCACCGCGAGCATGGTGCGCGTGACGCTGGACGCCGAGCACACGCGGGCCTTGCTGCACGACGTGCCGAAGGCGTGGCACACGCAGCCTCAAGAGCCGTTGCTGACGGCGCTGGCCCAGGCGCTGATGGCGTGGTCGGGTGGCGCGGTCGCGCTGGTGGACGTGGAGGGGCATGGACGGGAAGACGTGCTGCCGGGCGTGGACGTGTCCCGCACGGTGGGCTGGTTCACCCGGGTGTTCCCCGCGCTGCTGGACCTGCGCGCAACGAAGACGCCCGGTGAGGCGCTTCGCGCGGTGAAGGAGGGCCTGCGCGCCGTGCCCTCGCACGGCATGGGGTGGGGCCTGCTCCGCTACGTCGCGAAGGACGCGGCGCTGGCGGCGCTGCCGCTGGCGGAGGTGGGCTTCAATCACCTGGGACAGGTCGATGGCGCGGTGGGCGCGGGGGCCCCCTTCGTGCTCGCTCCGGAGGGCGAGGCGTTGCATCAGCGGGCTCCGAGCGCGCGCCGGCCGTACCTGCTCGACGTGACGAGCGCGGTACGTGACGGACGGCTGGAGGCCATCTGGACCTTCAGCGAGGCCGTACATCGTCGCGAGACGGTGAGCCGCGTGGCGGAGGGCTTCCTGGCCCGGCTCCGGGAGCTGGTGGAGGCGTCGCGCGCGCCGGAGGCGGGGGGCCATTCGCCCTCGGATTTCCCGCTCGCGAAGGTGAAGCAGGCGCAGCTCGACAAGCTGGCCGCACGGTTCGGAAAGAAGACGCGATGAGCGACAACATCGACGACCTGTACCCCCTGTCGCCGCTGCAGGGCGGCATGTTGTTCCACGCCATCGCCGAGCCCGGGAGGGGCCTGTACTTCAACCAGCTCGTCTGCGAGCTGCGGGGCCGGCTGGATTTGGACGCCTTCACCCGGGCCTGGAATGGCGTCGTGTCCGCGCACCCCGTGCTGCGCACGGCGCTCGTCTGGGATGACGTCGACGAGCCGGTGCAGGTCGTACTCCATGAGGTGGACCTGCCCGTGCGCGTCGAGGACTGGCGCGGCGTGCCGGCCGAAGCCCGGGAGTCGCGGTTGGAGGCCTTCCTGGCGGAGGACCGGCGCGAGGGCTTCGACCTCTCCTCCGCGCCGTTGGTGCGGCTGGCGCTGTTCCGGTGTGGCGACGACTCACACCGCTTCGTGTTCAGCCATTCGCACCTGATCCTGGATGGCTGGTCCGTGCCGCTGGTGCTCCGCGACGTCTTCACCTTGTACGAGGGCGCGCTCTCGGGGCGGCCGGCCCGGCTCTCCCCACCCAGACCCTTCCGGGACTATGTCGAGTGGCTGAGCGAGCAGGACCTGGCGGTCTCCGAGTCCTTCTGGCGTCAGGGGCTCGAAGGGGTCGATGCGCCCACGAATCCGCCGCAGGTGCTCGGGAGCGGTGAGGGGACGGGGAAGGCCTCGCAATCCTTGTTCCTGTCGGAGCCGCTCACCACGGCGTTGACCGGCTTCGCCCGGCGGCAGGGCCTCACGTTGCATACCCTGGTGCAGGGGGCCTGGGCCCTGGTGCTCGGCCATCTGTGTGGCACGGAGGACGTCGTCTTCGGCACCACCGTCTCCGGGCGTCCGCCAGGGTTGGCGGGCGTGGAGGACATGGTGGGGTTGTTCATCAACACCCAGCCCGTGCGTGTCCGGCTGCCACCCGAAGCGCCCCTGTCGGCGTGGCTGCGCGGCATCCAGGAGCTGCAGTTGGAGGCGCGTCAGCACGAGCACGCGCCGCTGGTAAAGGTCCAGCGCTGGAGCAGCGTGCCCGCGGGGACGCCGCTGTTCGAGACCCTGGTCGTCTTCGAGAACTACCCGCTGGACGCCGCGCTCACGTCGGCCTCCCGGGCCTTGGAGGTCCGGGACATCCGGGCCGTCGAGGCGGACCATTTCCCGCTGACGCTCATCTCGACGAATGGGACGCGGCTGCCGCTGTACCTGCGCTACGACCGGAAGCAGTTCTCCGCGGCCTTCGCGGATGCGCAGCTCGAACGGCTGCGCGTCGTGTTGGAGGCGATCGCGGCGAGTCCGGAGCGCGCCTTGGGCACGCTGGCCTTGAGCTCGGAGGCCGAACGTCACCAGGTCCTCGTGGCGTGGAACGACACGCGCACGGCGTTCGCGGACGAGGCCTCGGTGCTGGGGCGCTTCCAGGCGCAAGTGGACCGATGCCCGGCTGCCGCGGCGGTGAGGTGCGAGGAGGAGGTGCTGACGTACGGGGAGCTGGAGGCGCGGGCGAACCAGTGGGCGCACCACCTGCGGGGGCTGGGAGTGGGGG
>NZ_JABXEO010000095.1:0-30365 GCF_013372585.1 Myxococcus sp. AM010 | reverse complement strand
CGGCTCTTCCGGCGGGGGCGCGGGCTCCTCGGGCGGAGGCGCGGGCTCCTCCGGCGGGGGCTCCACGGGCTTGGGCTCCGGGCGCGGACGACGGGGCGAGGGCGGCGGCGGCGCCTTGACCTCGGCGGCGAGCTGAACGGGCTCCTCGGCCGGCTCGGTGGGGTCCACGTACAGGAAGCGGGTGGCGCCCACCTCCAGCTCGTCCCCGTCCTTGAGCTGCCGGCGGTTGACCCGCTTCTTGTTCACCTTGATGCCATTGCGGCTGCCCAGGTCCTCCACGTGCGTGCCGGACCAGTCGCGGCGCACCTTGGCGTGCTTCCGGGAGACCAGGTCATCCTTGAGGATGATGTCCGCGTCCTTCTCATCGCGGCCCAGGATGACTTCCTTCGCGTCCCCCAGCTCGATGCGCTCGCCTTCGCGAGGCCCGTTCATGAAGCGCAGGTAGCGCTCCTCGCCGCCGCCGGCCAGGCCGCGCATGGCGTCCTTCACCATGCCCCGGGCGATGAAGGACGTCTTCTCCCCGCCGGCTTCGACGCTCAGGTCCATCACCCGCTCGAAGCGGACGTCGAACGTGGCGATGGCGATGACGTCGCCGTTGCGCAGCAGCCGCTTCTCGCCCTTGGGCACGGGCCTGCCGTTGATCTGCGTGCCGTACGAGCTGCCCAGGTCCTCCACGAAGAAGAGCGTCCCGTCCTGGCAGATGCGCGCATGGTTGCGCGACACCGCTTGCTGGGCGAGCACGACCTGACAGGCCTTGTCGCGGCCCAGGGTGATGACCGCGTCGTCGAGGACGAACTCGGTGCTCTGGGCCGCGCCGGCCTCGCTGCGCTGCGTGACGGTGAGACGAACGCTCATCGAAAGGGAGGGGAGTCGGGGAGGCGGGACATCAGAACGTCGCGTCGCTCAGGAATCTCTCACACGTCTGGTACTCCGTGGGGAATTCCTCAGACGTCCCGTACTTCAGGAAGTTCTTGCAGGCGATCTGCGCGTGCTCGCGCTTGTGGGCTTCGAAGAAGAGCTCGTAGAGGCCGTAGTGGCAGGCGGCGAACTTCGCGTCCAGCTTGACGCACTTGCGGTAGGTGGACTCCTCCTCCGCAAGCAGGCCCTTCTCCCGGTATTGACGCGCGAGCATGAACAGCGCGGGCGCGGAGTTCTCCGCCTGCTGCGTGTCCTTGATCTCCTTGAAGGCCGCGTCGGTGAGGGCCGCCTTGCGCTGGGCCAGGGACAGGTTGTTGATGCAGCTGCTGTTGCTGGGGTCCAGCTGGGCGCAGTTGGCGAAGGCCTCACGCGCTTCCGGGAAGCGGCCCAGCTCCATGAACGCGGTGCCCAGGTCGTGCCACAGCAGGGGCGAGTCCTGCACCAGCTGCGTGGCTCGGGAGAGGTGCTCGCCAGCCGCGTCGTATTCACCTTCCGAATAGGCGATGACGCCCAGGGTGTGGTGCGCGTCGGCGATGCCGGGGTTGACGGCCAGGAGCGTGCGCAGCTCCTTCTTGGATTCGTCCATCTTCCCCATCTTCATCAGGGAGAGGGCCAGGTTGTAGCGCGACTCCAGGTTGTCCGGGTTGACCTTCAGGGCCCGGCGGAAGTTGTCGTGCGCCTTCCCGTACGCGCCTTCCTGCATGTAGATGGCGCCGAGGTTCTGGTACGCCTGGAGGTGCTCCTGGTTGTAGCGCAGGGCCTTGATGAAGTGCTTCTTCGCGTCATCCTGGCGGCCCGAGTACATGGCGATGAGGCCCTTGTTGGACCAGAGGTCCGCGTACTGGGGAGAGAACTCCAGGCCCAAATCACAGAACGTCTCCGCGCGGGTCAGGTCGCCCTTGGCCATCTCTTGCGAGCACAGCTCATTGTTGATGAGCGCCCGCTCGTGGGGCGGCGGGGTCCGGACGCAGGCGACGAAGGGCAGGGCGGAGACCAGGGACAGCGCAGCAACAAGTCGGCGGGCACGCATGGCGGGGCGAGTGTAGGAGAGCGCCCGCGCCCAGGCAACGCCCGGAGTGGCTTGAATCCAGGCTGTTTTCCGGGGGTTACGCCGGTAGAGTCGCGGCCCATGCGTACCCTGCTCTGCACCCTCGGCTTCACCCTGGCACTGCTGTCGGCCAGCCCCGCGCATGCCCAGTTCGCCAACCGCAGCCTGGGCCTGTCACTGGGCTACATGGACTTCAACCGGACGAACGGCCTGGATGACGCGTTCTTCGTGGGGATTGACGCCAGCCTCTACATCGAGAACGGCTTCGAGGTCGTCTCGCTGTCGAAGCTTGCGTTCCCTCGCGACACCACGGACCGCAACGAGCGGCGCGTGGTGGGCCTGGCGCCGTCCATTGGCATCCGGTACCTGCTGATGGAGGAGTCCATCCGCCCCTATGTGGGCTCCGATCTGAGCTACCTCATCGTCTTCAAGGACAGCGTCAGCAACTTCGTGGGCATTGGCCCCAACGTCGGCGTTGACTTCTTCGTGTCGGATTCGGTGAGCGTGGGCGCGCGCGCGCAGTACAACTTCTACATCGCGCTCAATGAGAAGACGCAGCGCACGCTCACGCTGTCTGTCGGCGCGGCGGCGTACTTCTAGCCTGTCCCTTGCGCGGGAGCAGGGCCGCGGCCACCAGCAGCGCCCACTTCTCGTCGGAGAGGTGAGCTGGCTTCTCCATGGCCAGCGCGTCCTGCAGCCGTGCCCCCAGCGCCGCGAACAGCCGGAGCCGCGCCTCCATGCGCAGCTCCTCGCGGCGCAGGGCCGCGGTCAGCACCACTTCCCGCTCCTCGCTGGACAGGCGCTTCACGCGCGACACGAAGAGCGGATCCGCCAGCAGCCCCTCTTCGCCGGGGGTCCCCAGGGCGGAGGGCACCTTCAGGCGCCGCTCGCGCACCACCAGCGTCCCCGCCAGCATGTCCCCCAGCCGCTGCTGGGAGCCGGACACGAGCGCGGTGAGCCCACCCACCAGGTAGAAGAGGGGCAGCCGGTCCACCGGACGCGCCAGGTTGCGCAGCGCCGCGTGGTAGAAGCCGATGCGCACGCCGCTCTCCTGGATGACCCGCAGCGACATCACCCGCTTGCCCACGGTGCGCCCGCTCCACACCGTCTCCAGCGTCATCGCGTAGCCCCAGTCCACCAGGAAGTAGATGACGATGGACAGCGCGCTGGCGAAGCCCGGGAAGGCGAACATCACCAGGCTGAGCGTCGTCAATATGGTGCCGGTGAGCAGCGTGACGATGATGGCGTCCAGCAGCCACGCCAGGAAGCGCGAGTACAGGCCCGCGAGCGTGAAGCGGAACTCCACGTACTCGGGGGTGAGCACCGTGTGGGTGCCGTCCAGCAGGGTGTCGGTGGCGGTCGTCACCGACACAGTCTAGCCGCGGCGGCGCGCGTGCGGGCGGGCTCGCGGCACCTTCATCGCGGCTCCAACGATTTCAGTGAGGGCGGCGGAAGTCGGGTGAAGGTGTCCGAAGTGACATGCCCGCCGTCCGGGGAGCAGGCGGGCGGCACCTCGCACGACAGCGCTATTCAAGGGGCGAGAGGGCGTGGAGTAGGCTGCCGCGCACTCGCACCGTGCCCCCCTCCGACTCCTCATCATGGAACCGCCGCCTGTTGCCGGCGGCAGCCTTTCAGTTCGCGCTCATCGCAGGGGTGACGCAGCTGAAGACGGCCTCCAACGCCCTGGTGCTGTCGCGCTTCGAATCCCAGGCGCTGCCGTACCTGTACCTGCTGGGCGCGTTGATGACGGCGGCCATGACGGTGCTGCCGCGCTCCAAGCCGGGCTCGCCCTTCGAGTCCCCGGGCCTGCTGACGGGCATGGGCGGCGTGGTGGCGCTGGTGCTGGCGGGGGCCCTGTCCGCGGGGCAGCGCATGCCCGCGCTGGCGCTGTACCTCTTCGCGGACACCTTCTCCACGTTCGTGTCCTTCCGCTTCTGGGGGCGCATGGCGGCCGCGTTCGACGCGCGGGAGGCGCGCCGGGCCTTCACCGCGCTCAACGGCTTCGGCATGGGCGGAGGCATCGCCGGAGGGCTGCTGGTGCAGGGCCTGGCGGTGAAGCTGGGCACGCCGGCCATCGTGGTGAGCGGCGCCGTGGGCCTGCTGGCCGCGGGCGCCATCTTCCACCACCTGTACAAGGGCCTGCCGCCCACGCCGCCGCGCGGACGCCCCGCGTCCTTCCTGGGACTGCGCTATCTGGCGGAGAGCCCCTACGCCCAGGTGCTGGCGGCGCTGGGCATCGCGTTCGCGGTGCTGTCGTCGTTCGTGGACTACCTCTTCCGGCTGCGCCTGGAGGGCACGCTGAGCGAGGACGCGCTGACGGCGCTCTTCGGTTCGCTCCAGCTGTGGATTGGCCTGTTCTGCGTGGCCTTCCAGTTACTGGTGGCGCAGCGCCTGCTGAAGCGGCTGGGGCTGCTGCGCTACGTGGCGATGGTGCCGCTCGTCCTCGCGCCGCTGGCGGGCGCGGCGCTCGTCACGCCCAGCTTGTGGCCGGTGCACCTGCTGCGGCTGGTGGAGACGGCGGTGAGCTACTCCATCCTCCCGGTGGGCATCCAGCTGCTCTACACCGCGGTGCCGGACGACCAACGCGAGGGCCTGCGCGCCACGGTGGATGGGCTGCTGCGCAAGGGCGGCGTGGTGCTGGCCGGTCTGCTGCTCATCGGCGCGGGCCGCGCGGCCAACGGCGTCACCATGGCGGTGGCGGTGGTGGGCATGTGCGCGGCGCTGGGGCTGCTGCTGGTGCGGCTGAAGTCCGCGTACGTGGCCGCGCTGGGCGAGCAGGTGGGCGCGCCCGAGGAAGAGGACGTGGCGCTGGAGGGCGAGGAGGAGCAGCGGCTGCTGGCCGAGGCCCTGGCGGCGCCGTCTCCGGAGCGGGTGCTGCGGGCGGTGGCGATGATGGAGCAGGCGGAGGTGCCGCTGCGGCCGCACCTGTCCGCGCTGCTGCGCCACCCGCACGAGCGCGTGCTGGAGCGCGGCGTCTCCCTGGCCCTGGAGCTGGAGGCGCACGAGCTGGCGCCCGTGCTGGAGCGGCTGGTGGAGGAAGGGCCGCGCCGGCCTCGGGACCAGGCCGTGTGGGCCCTGGCGCGGCTGTCACCGGAGCGGGCGGAGCGCCTGCTGCCCGCGCTGCTGAATCACCCGGACGTGGGGCTGCGCTGCGCGGCCATCGGCGCGCTGGTGAAGTCGACGGGGAGCGCCGTGGCGCTGGACGCGCTGCGGGCGATGTTGTCGCGCGGCGAGGGCGCGCCGGTGTCCGAGCGCCGCGAGGTGGCGCGGCTCCTGGGGCGCATCCAGGACTCACGCTTCGCGGAGCCGCTGGCGCGCTACCTGGAGGACGCGGACGGCTCCGTGCGGCACGTGGCGCTGGTCGCGGTGGGCAAGGGTGGCTACGCGGAGCTGGCGCCCCGGCTGCTGCCGTTCCTCACCTGGCGCGAGGAGCGCAAGGCGGCGCGCGAGGCGCTGGTGGCGCTGGGAGACGAGGTGACGCCGCTGGTGGAGGACCAGCTCAACAACCGCGTGGCGCCGCTGGCGATGCGGCTGCAACTGCCCCGCGTGCTGCGCGGCATCGGAACCCCGGCGGCGCTGGACGCGCTGCTGTTCTCCAACGTGCGCGACGACGCGTCCCTCCACTTCCGGATTGGCGCGCAGATGTCGCGCCTGCGCGACGAGCACCCCGAGCACCCCGTGGACGCGGAGCGCGTGCGTGAAGCCCTGGGCCGGCGGCGCGAGGTCTACCGCAACCTGGTGGGCGCCTTCCGCGACCTGCGCGCGGCGCTGGGGGATGGCTCGCTGCTCACGCGCGCGGTGGGCGACCGGATGGACCAGGCGTTGGAGCTGTGCTTCTTCCTCCTGGGGCTGCTCCATCCGTCGCACGTGATGCGCGGCATCCACTACAACCTGGTGGGTCCGGACCCGCGCCGTCGCGCGCTGGCGCTGGAGCTGTTGGAGAACCTGGTCGACGAAGAGGACCGGGAGCTGGTGATGGAGCAGGTGGAGGCGCACCACCGTGAGCTTCCGCCCGGCGCGCCCGGCCGGCTGTGGCGGCGGCTGGCGGCGCTGGTCCAGAGCGAGGACGGCGTGCTGCGCGCGTGTGCCCGCCATGTGGCGTGGGTGAACGGGCTGCACGTGCTCCCGCAGGAAGGTGACATGAGCGACAGGACAGTCCAGCGGATGTTCGCGCTGGAAGGGGTGAGTGTCTTCTCCCAGTGCGACGTGGACGACATCGCCGCCATCGCCGCCGTGGCTCGCGAGGCGTCGTTCCGCGCGGGCGAGCGCATCTACGCCCAGGGTGACCCGGGCGACGCGCTCTACGTCATCGTCGACGGCGCCGTGGATGCCTTCCACGACGGCGAGCACGTGCTGCGCTTCCAGGGCAAGCAGGCCTTCGGCGAGGTGAGCCTGCTCGACGGCGCGCCGCGTCCCACGGACATGGTGGCCGGGGTGGATACGCGGGTGCTCATCATCGACCGGCGTGACTTCCTGGACTTGCTCGCGGACCGGCCGGAGCTGCTGACGGGCTTCTTCCGCGCGGTGAGCCTGCAGCTCCAGGCGCTCATCGACCTGCCGGACTCGCGCGAGACGGGCGAGCGGCTGGAGATGACGGCGCCGCTGGGCCCCCTGGCGCCGCCGCTGCCGGATGGGCCCGCGCCGGATGGGAACGACGACCGCTCGCGCGACGACTCCTGAGCCGGGCGGCGCGGGGGGCGCCCCCTCCCGTCACCACACGTCGGCGGGGCGGGGCACCTCGGCTTCGGGCGGAGAGGCGTTCGCACCGGCGGCGAGCGCCTTTCTGGCCGCGGCCACGTCCTCCTCCAGCAGGTGCGCGGAGGCGACGGGGATGAGCGGCCGGACGAAGAACTTCATGGGCGGGAAGGAGCCCATGAAGCGGACCACGCCCAGCCCGGCGAACACCCAGGGGTATCGCTCCGTGCTGGAGATGGGCGCGAAGACCTCCTCCGTGCGCCGTCCCCAGGACGCGCCATACCGTTGGAGCGCGCCCCACCGCAGACCCGGCACGCGCGTGGTGAGCACCGTCCACCCCCGCAGGAACCAGGGTGGCCGCGTGGGCCCCGCGGACGGCTCCCAGGCCCGCGCGCTCTTGGCGGCGGTGAAGACCACCCACCACCACGCGCTCCAGGCGGTGAACAGGGCCGTGAAGGCGAAACGGGAAGCGAACATGAGCGGGACGGTGAGCAGCACCAGCGCCGGCACCCCCACCATGAGCAGCAGGAAGGCCCGCCAGCGGCGCTTCAGCTTCTTGCGCAGCCACGGGACATTGAGGCGCACGCGCGGCGGGAACTCCTCGTCCTCCGGCTCCAACCCCGTGAGCAGGCTGGCCTTGCGGGAGATGGCGTCGTGGTAGTCCCGCGACAGGGCGATGACCACCCACTGCGCCAACTGCAGCGCGGCGAACAGCGCCGCCCAGAAGGCCAGGCCCCACACGGAGAAGCCCCTCACCCTCCAGATGCTCTCCGCGTGAGCAGGTGCCTGGGCGTCCTCACCGGTGGGTGTGTCCTCCGCCAAGGCCTCCGGCTCCACTTCCTTCGTGGCCTCCATCACCAGCGCGGTGATGGCCGTCGCCAGGGACGTGCCCGCGTCGGCCCCCTGGGCCGCGGCCTCCACGTCCCGGATGCGCTGCTCCAGCCGCGCTTCAGGACCTGGGGGCGCCTCCTTCTTGGCGTGCTGGGCGACGAGGACCTCGGCGACTTTTTGAACCCGCGCTGCCCTGGCGCGCGCCTCGGCTCGGGACTCCCGCTTGCTGGCGCTTTCCGCCGCCTCAGTTCCGGAAGTCATGCAACTCAAGGCCAATGCCAACGCTGCAATGGATTGGAGAAACCCGACACGGATGTATTGTTTGCGCGCGATCGGATCGCCCAGCAGCGCTCCACCGATGTGGAACGGCAGGCCCATGCCGTAGAAGAACTGGCGCAGGCGGCCTTCGGGCGGTTTCCGGTCTTTCAAGGAAAAGTGACGCGCACCCGCGCTCACCTCTCCCCAGAGCTCGCGTGCCCGGGCCTCGCCCTGGCTGGCGAACCCCTGCTCTGTGTGCTTGTGAACTTTGCCTTCGGGTGAGGAACCGCCGTGCGGCGTGTCGCTGTCAGCCACGTGTCTCAGCGTAGCACGAGCCGAGTTGTGCTAAAGGCGCACTTGTGAGCGCGAACCCTCTCCGTCCTCGTCCCTTCCGCCAGCCGCTGTCCGGCGTGCTGGTCCTCGCCCTCGGTGCCATCGCCGGCTGCGAGAAGAGCAATCCCACTCCTCCCCCGGCCGCCGCGCCGGTAGCCAAGGCGCCCGCTGCTCCGACTGAAGTCACGCTGCTCGTGACGGGTGGCGCGTTCGGCCAGCTCCAGCCCTCAGAGGGCAAGGGCGGCGCCGCGGAGCTGCTCGGCCGCTGGGTGGCCGATGAGAAGCACTGTCCCGGTCCCGTGAAGGATGGCCAGCCCACCTGCGCGGACGCCAGCACGCTGGCGCTCGCCACGGGTGACCACTGGAACGGCCCGGCCATCTCCTCCTTCTTCCTGGGCACGCCCACGGCCGAGGTCATGGGCCGCATGGGCTACGCCGCCTCCGCCCTGGGCAACCATGAGCTGGCCTTCGGCAAGGAGGCCTTCCTCAAGAACCGCAGCGCGGGCGGCTTCCCGTTCCTCGCCGCGAACCTCAAGGTGAAGGACCCGGCGCTGGCGGGCGACCTGTCCATGCCGGCGTTCCAGCTCTTCGAGCGCCGCGGCCTCAAGATTGGCGTGGTGGGCCTGGCGTCCGAGAAGACGGTCCGCACCGCCATGCCCGGCCGCGCGGATGGCCTGGAGGTGACGGGCTACGAGGAGGCGCTCACCACCGCCATTCCCGAGGCCCGCAAGGCCGGCGCGGACGTGGTCGTGGTGCTCGCCGACGAGTGCGTCACCGACCTGCAGCCCGCGGTGGCGAAGCACCCCGAGTGGAACGTGGCGCTGGTGGCCGGTGGCCGCTGCGCGCAGCCCGTCGACCTGAAGGACGGCGCGACCCGCTTCGTGTCGCTGGACCGTGGCTTCGGCAAGTACCTGCGCGCGCACGTCACCTTCGACCCGGCGAAGCCCGCGGGTGAGAAGCTGACCGGCCTGGAGACGAAGGTCGTCGAGGTGTCGGGCGGCTCGCCGGACGCGGAGACGGCGCAGCTGGTGGGCAAGTGGAAGTCGCAGCTGGACGAGGCGCTGGGCCAGCAGATTGGCTTCTCCAAGGCCGGCATCCCCCAGTCGTCGCCGCAGATGGCGAAGTGGGTCGCGGGCGCGGTGCGCAACGTGCTCGGCACGGACGCGGCCGTCCTCAACAGCGGCGGCATCCGCGGCGACCTGCCCGCCGGCCCGGTGACTCGCGGCAGCATCTACTCGGTGATGCCCTTCGAGAACACGCTCCTCGTGGTGAAGCTGAAGGGCGAGGACCTGGCCCGTCAGCTGGCCAACCCGAACGCGCTCGTCTCCGGCTTCACGGCCGCGGGCAAGGGCAAGTTCAAGGACGCCAAGGGCAAGGCCCTGGACCCGAAGAAGGAGTACTCGGTCGCCACGGTGGAGTACCTCTACTTCGGCGGTGACGGCTTCGAGTTCGAGAAGCTGGCCCCCGAGCCCACGGAGACGGGCATGGCGTGGCAGACGCCGGTGGTGGACTGGACCAAGGACCAGTCGAGCAGCGAGAAGAAGCCCCTGGAGAAGCTGCTGAAGTAGTCCTCGCCGTCTTTCCGCAGGACCCCGAAGCGCCGGAGGAGCCCACCTGGGCCCTTCCGGCGCTTCGTCGTTTCAGCGGGGCCGAGGCCTCAGGGCGTGTCCAGGGTAGGCGCCGCGGCGGGGCGGGCATCGGGTCCGCACACGGCCTGGTAGCGGGCCAGCGTGTCGTGCACGGTCCGCCGCAGCCGCTGCGGCGTGCCT
Source organism: Myxococcus sp. AM010 (assembly GCF_013372585.1). Lineage (NCBI taxonomy): Bacteria > Pseudomonadati > Myxococcota > Myxococcia > Myxococcales > Myxococcaceae > Myxococcus > Myxococcus sp. AM010. The sequence goes on along the minus strand of NZ_JABXEO010000095.1, from coordinate 20,513 downwards.
TCGTGGAGCATGTCCACCGCGAGCTGCTGGGCGTCCAGCGCCTCCGGGCAGCGGCCGAGCTGGAAGAGGAGGGTGGACCACGTGTCCAGCACCGACGCGTTTCCTGGCGCCAGCGACAGGGCCCGCTGGGCCGCCGTCAGGCCCTTCTGGGGCTGGGCCGTGCGCGCGTAGTAGCCGGCGAGCCCATTCTGGGCGCTCACGCTGCCGGGCAGCAACTCCACCGCGCGGAGCCTCGCGGCCTCCTGTTCGTCGGACGTGTTGCCCGCGGCGTCCAGCGCCCGCGCCAGGGCGTTCCACGCGTGCCCGCTGTCGGGGTGGCGCTCCACCAGCTCGCGTGCCACGGCGAGCCTGCGCAGCGGGTCCTCCGTGGAGCGGATGCGCAGCAGCATGGCGTCCACGTTGCCGGGCTCCTCGCGCGTGGCCTCCGCCATCTCCCGTTCGATGTGGGGCAGCCGCTCCTCCATGGGGGACGCGCCGGGCGTCATCAGGAAGAGCTGCGCGCGGATGGCGTGGACCTCGGCCGCGCGCATGGGGCGCGTCTGGAGCGGGCTCGTCACGGGCGCCAGCGGCGCGGTGATGGTGCGGTAGTTCATGTGGCCCGAGCGGCGCACGTAGCCGTTCAGCTCGCCGGCCAGGTCCTCCGCGCCGCGGAAGGCGGCCTCGAAGGCTCGCTGGGGCTCTTCGCCGTGCATGAGGCGCTTCTGGAAGTCCTCGAAGCGCGCGCCGTGCCGGCTGATGAAGAAGTGCACCCACAGCCACGAGGACGCGTAGTACTGCCGCGACTCGGCGGTGCCGAGCAGCCCCTTGCTGTCCCACTCCCAGAGCTCGTCGAGCGTGCGCCAGCCGTGCCGCCGCACCTGGTTGTAGAAGGCCCCGTGAATGCGCCCGAGGATGACCTCGCGCCGCTCCGGCCTGAGGGCGATGGTCTCCAGGTAGCTGGCCAGTCCCTCCGACAGCCAGCGCGGCTGGCGGACGAGCGCGAGCTCGGAGAGGTAGTGCGTCAGCTCATGGGCCTGGGTGGTGATGTCCGCGGTGGCCTCGCTGAGCGCGTAGGCGTGCCCGGCCAGCACCAGCAGCGGGCCGTCCTCGGTGTGGGTGGAGAAGCCCTCGATGCGGATGTTGGTGAACTCCTCCAGCGCGCTGCGGTTGTGGAGGACGATGATGTCCACCGTGCCTGGCGGGTCGAAGCTGCCGCCCCAGGCCTGCAGCAGGCCTTCGCGGAGCAGCTCCAGCTCCTGGGCTGCTTCCTCGGCCGTCTCCGCGTCCAGGTTGGTGCGGACGGTGAAGTGGGGACTGCGCACCTCCACCCAGGGGCGGCCTCCCTCCAGGGGACACAGGGCGCGCATGCTCGTGCATCCCGACAACAGGGCGAGCAGCCATCCCAGGAGCACCATCCGACACGTCATGGCCCCCCGTTTTCCCACAAAGCGTCAGCGGAGGGCAGGGTGGCCCGCCGCGTCACTGGGGTAGAGTGCCGGCCCATGGAGATGGCGGAGTTCATCGAGTCCCGCAAGCCGCGCTGGGAGCAGTTGGAGTCGCTGCTGGACAGGTCCGAAGCCCACGGCCTGCGCGCGCTGAGCCTGGAGGACGCCAGGACGCTGGGCCGGCTGTACCGCGCCGTCTCCAGTGACTTGCTGTGGGTGCGCGCGCGCAGTGGCTCGGCGGACGTGAATGCCTACCTCAACGATTTGGTGGGCCGGGCGTACGCGTTGACGTACCCGGGCCGGCGCCCGCGCCTGGCGGACGTGTGGGGCTTCGTGGCACGGGGCTTCCCCGCGCTGATGCGGCGCGAGTGGCGGATGTACGTGGCGTCGCTGCTGATGCTGCTGGCGGGCGTGGGCTTCGGCTACGCGGGGATGATGGTGGACCCCGACGCGGCGCACTACCTGGTGCCCGCCGAGCACCTGAAGCTGGACCCCATCGAGCGCGCGGCCAACGAGGCCGCGGGGGACGGCATGTCGGTGGGAGACCAGGCCCAGTTCACCACCTACCTCTTCACCCACAACATCCAGGTGGCCTTCCTGGCCTTCGCGCTGGGAATCACCGTGGGCCTGGGCACGGCCATCATGCTCTTCGTCAACGGCCTGTTCCTGGGCGCGCTCGCGCAAGTCTATGCGGCCAAGGGCATGGCGGGCTGGTTCTGGGCGTGGATTCTTCCGCACGGCATCCCGGAAATCACCGCCATCTGCATCGCGGGCGCCGCGGGGCTGGTGATTGCGCGAGGCATGGTGGCCCCGCGAGGACTGCCCCGTGGACAGGCGGTGCGACAGGAGGCGGTGACGGCGGTGCGGTTGCTGTTCGGCACGCTCGTCCTGTTCGTGCTCGCGGGCTTCATCGAGGGCACGGTGTCCCAGGTTCATCCGCCCAAGCTGTCGGTGGCGTTCAAGGTGTCCTTCGCGTTGACGGTGGGCGCGGGCGTGTACGCGTACCTGCTGTCGGATTGGCTGCGTGGGGGCCGCGCGGCGCCAGGGGGCGGCGTTGAGTCCGCCCATGGATGAGCGCCTGTGGCTGCCGCCGCTGCCTGGCGCGCCGGAGGTCCTCATCGAGTGTCCGCGCTTCTCCTTCGTGAAGCGCCGCGCGGACGGGGCGGTGGACTTCGTGTCGCCGCTGCCGTGCCCGTACAACTACGGCAGCATCCCGGGCCTCACGTCGGATGAAGGCGACCCGCTGGACGCCGTGGTGATGGGGCCCCGGCTGCCGCTGGGCCAGCGGCTTCGCGTGCCGGTGGTGGGCGTCATCGGCTTCGTGGACGCGGGGCGGGGAGACCCGAAGGTGGTGTGCGCCGCCGCGCCCCTGACAGCCGCCGAGCGCGCGGGCCTGGAGCGCTTCTTCCGCGTCTACGCCCGCTTCAAGCAGGTGCTGCACCGCGTGCGGGGCAACGTCCCGGACACCCGCTTCACGGGGTGGTTGCCGCTGCCCGCCCCGGTGCCGGACGTGGCCTCGGGCGCTACAGCGCGCCGCGCGCCTTGATGTCCAGGTAGCGGTTGACGGCGGCCAGGCTCAGCTCATCCGGCTGCACGTCGAGCATCTGCACGCCGCCCTGGCTCACCCGCGCCTTGAGCACCTCGCGGTCGGTGAGCAGCTCGGAGGCCACCGCGTGCTGGAAGGCCTCTTCCGGGCTGGGCGGCGGCGTGCGCAGCAGCTTCTGGAGCGCGGTGTCCTTCACCGACAGGCACAGGGGGACGTGACGCCGCGCCAGGCGGTGCAGCGGGGCCACCATGGTGGAGGCCTGCTCCTCGTCCAGGAAGTCGGTGAAGACGCACAGCAGGCTGCGGCGCGTGAGGCGGAGGTTCAGCTCCTTGAAGAGCGCCAGGTAGTCCACGTACGTGAGGCTGGGCGTGGTGCCGTAGAGCGTGTCCACGATCTTCCGGTACTGCGTGCGCCCGGCCGCGGGCGGCAGGTAGGCCTTCACGCCGTCCGCGAAGACGGCCAGCCCCACGCGGTCCCCGTTGCGCACGGCCACGAAGGCCAGGAAGAGGGCCGCGTTCACCGCGTGGTCCAGCTTGGTGAGCCCGTCCACCTGCGCGGCCATGGAGCGGCCCGCGTCCACGCAGATGAGGATGGACTGCGAGCGCTCCGACTCCAGCACGCGCGTCACCGGCCGCCCCCGGCGCGCGGTGGCCTTCCAGTCCACGTCCCGCACGCTGTCACCCTGGGCGTAGTCGCGCAGGCGGGCGAACTCGCTGCCGCGCCCGTCCCGCCGCAGCTGCCGCAGGCCCAGGTTGACCAGGTCCAGCGCCGCGCCCGACAGCAGCAGCCGGTTGGCGCCGCGCAGGTCCGGGTACACGGCGATGTCCTGCGCCGCGGGGAACACGCGCTCGTGGGACACCAGCCCCAGCGGCCCGCGCACGCGGACGTGTACGTCTCCGAACTGGAAGCGGCCCCGCTTCACGGGCGTCACCCGGTACACCCAGCGCGACTCGCTCCGCGCGGGCAGGTGCAGCGGGGCCTCGTCCGGCGTGGCGGCGAAGCCGTCCGGCACGTCGTCCCGGACGCGCACCTGGACGGCGCCGTCGCCGCGGTGAATCAGCCGCACCACCACCTTGTTGGCCACGCCCACGTTGAGCCGCGCGGGGAGCACGCGGTGGACCTCCAGCCGGGCCCTGCGCGCGGTGAGCACGTCGAGCACCGCCAGCGCCAGCACCAGCGCGTCCAGCGCGAGCACGGCGCCGCCGATGCCGGGGCTGAAGCCCGCCAGCATCATCGGCAGCGCGAGCAGCGCCAGCAGCACCCAGAGGCGCGCGGTGGGAATCACCGGGGGACCTCGACGCCGCGCACCACCTCGCGCAGCACGTCCGTCGGCGTGGCCCCGTCCAGCTCCGCGTCCGGCGACAGCAGCAGGCGGTGCTTCAGCACGGGCGCCGCCAGGAAGCGCACGTCGTCCGGGGTGACGAAGCCGCGCCCGCGCAGCGCCGCCAGGGCCTTGGCCGCCAGCAGCAGGTGCACGCCCGCGCGAGGCCCGGCCCCCAGGCGGATGCGGCTGGAGGCGCGCGTGGCCGCCACCAGCTTTCGGACGTACGCCAGCACCGGCGGCTCCACCGTCACCTCATTCAGCGCGCCGCGCGCGGCCAGCAGCCCGTCCTTCGTCACCGCGGCGTTGACGCCCGCGCGCTGCAGGTCGCCTGAGTCGAAGCCCCGGTGCACGGCGGCCAGGATCGCGTCCTCCTCCTCCGGCGCGGGGTAGCCCACCTCGATTTTCAGCAGGAAGCGGTCGAGCTGCGCCTCGGGCAGTGGATAGGTGCCCTCGGACTCCACGGGGTTCTGCGTGGCGAACACGGTGAAGAGCGGGGAGAGCGACAGCACGCGGCCCTCCATGGACACCGAGCGCTCTTGCATCGCCTCCAGCAGCGCGGACTGCGTCTTCGCCGGGGCGCGGTTGATTTCGTCCGCCAGCAGCAGGTCCGTGAAGATGGGGCCGCGCACCAGCGTGAAGCCCTGCGTCTTCAAATCAAACACGCTGGTGCCCAGGATGTCCGCGGGCATCAGGTCCGGGGTGAACTGGATGCGCTTGAACTCCGCGCCGATGCTGCGCGACAGGGCCTTGGCCATCAGCGTCTTGGCCACGCCGGGCACGCCTTCCAGCAGGATGTGGCCACCGGCGATGAGGCCACAGAGCATCAGCTCCAGGGCCTCGTCCTGGCCGACCACGGCCTTGCGCACCTCGGACAGCACGGCCTCGCGGATGGCGTGGGCGGCCTGCACGGCGTTACCCGCCGGGGCGGGGGAGGGGACGGCCAGGGTGTCGTTCATGTCGTTTCGGGAGGGCTGGGCCGGGCGCCGCCGGCGGAATGAAGGCGTTGTCGCAGCCGCGCCGCGCGCTCGGCGAGCTGCTGGAGGTCCGTGTCGCGCGTCACCGCGCGGCTGTCCGTGGTGAGCGCCTCGAGCCCCTGGGCCAGGTCCGCGCGGCCACGCTCGCGCAGCCCGTGAGCCACCGCGTCCGCGGACGCGTGCGCGGGCAGGCCCGCGTGCAGGGCCAGGTCCTGGGTGAGGCCCCGGAGGATGAGCTGGGCGGAGAAGCCGTGGTGCCGGCCCTCGCGGTACAGCCGGCCCATGGCGAAGAGCGCGTCGGTGGCGCCCACGCGCGAGGATTCGGGCGGGGGCTGCGGGCGGCCGAAGCGCTTGAGCGACACCGACCACAGCGCCACGCCGAGCAGCAGCTGCAACACGGCGAAGTGCAGGCCGTAGCGGCGCGCGAAGTCCACCACCGAGCGCTCGTTGGTGAAGCCGTGGTGGAACTCGTCGAACTCGATGGGGCCGGGGCCCATCGACGCCAGGGTGCTGAGCCAGAACTGCGCGTTGTCCGCGCGCGCCAGCGCCTGGTTCATGGCCAGCTCCGGGGCGCCCACCACCAGCACGCGGCCCTGGCCGTAGGGCACCACCGCCGCCACGAACATGCCCAGCCGCTCATCCTCCAGGACGGGGACGGCCGTCTCGGGCAGCTCCAGGTAGGCCTGGACCTTCGCCTCCACGCGCTCCACGCCCAGCGTGTACGGCGTGGGCTGGGGTGGCACCAGCGTGCGCATGGGCAGGGTGGTGTCCGCCTTGAAGAGCTTCACGTTCAAGGCGCGCAGCACCGGGTTCTCCCGCGAGCCCCACGGCACGTAGATGGCGCTGCCGCCCTCGCGCACGTGCGTCAGCAGCTGCTCGGTTTCATCGTCGTCCAGCGCGGCCGCGCGGAAGGCGTTGAAGCCGGTGCGGGGGACGTGCTCGTCGTCCAGGCCCGCGTCGGGCTCGGCGGCCAGCGCCGTCTGGTCCGGGTCGTCCTCGTAGGCGCCGGACACCTCCACTGCCAGCAGCACCGGCGTCCCCAGTCCGGACACGATGCGCAGGTCCGCCATGCGGCGCGTCACCGGCAGCCCGCTCTCCTGGGCCAACAGGTACAGGGCCCGCGCGCCGTCCTCCTGCGCGCGGTACGTGGACAGCGTGTCCGCGAACGCGTTGCGCCGGGCGCCTCGGACCAGGAAGGTGGTCAGCACCGCGGTGAGCAGCAGGCCCCCCACCACCAGCAATGGGAAGCGGTCACGCACCGGCCACCTCCGGGCGCGCCGGCGCGGCCAGCAGGGGCTCGGTGAGCGCGCGGAACTCGCGGTAGCCGTCCACGCCCACCGGCAGGTTGCCGTACCAGGCGAAGTCGAAGCGCCGCGTCAGCTCGCGGAAGGGGGCCTTCCATTCCGCGCGGCCCCGGAATTGAGACAGGTAGTCCCAGTTGCTCAGCGTCTCGTCGTAGAGGATGGCGCCGTCGCGGTGGAGCCGGGACAGCAGCGCCAGGTAGAGGCTGCGCACCGCCTCGCGGTAGGCGCCCCGCGCGGCCAGCTCGTCCGCCAGGTGGGCCCAGCCCTCGGGAGGCCGGGACAGCGCGTGGTGGGCGTCCCCCGCCAGCGTGGACGCGTCCATCGTGGACACCTGCACGCCGTCGGCGCCCGCGCGGCGCTTGTCGCGGTTCAGCGCCCGCAGCAGCACCACGCCCAGCACCGCGAGGGTGAGCGTCACCAGCACCACCACCAGCACGTTGGCCACGCTGACGCCGCTGAGGACAGGTGGGGCCGTCTCCTGTCGCGCCTCCACCGGGTCCCGCTCGAACCACTTCTTCAGCAGCTCCCCCAGCCAGTCGATGAAGCGCCGCCACCAGCCTGGAGGCTCGCTGGGGGCCGTGGGCTCCGGGGCGTCCTTCTCCGCCTTCGGCGCGGCCTCCGCGAACTCGGGCCGGGACAGGATGTCCTTCGCCCGCGCGGCGGCGGCACGCGCGTCCGCCCGGGCCTGGGCGTCCACGGTGGCGCCCAGCGTGGTGAGTCCCTGCGTCAACGTGGCGCGGGCCTTGTCGCAGTCCTCCTCGTCGAAGGCCTGCCGCTCCACGCGGCGCACGAAGCGGTCCAGCTTCACGGCCTCGCCGGGCCCCAGGGACTCCAGGGGCGCGTACAGGCCCGCGGCGTCCTCCGCCGTCGCAGCCTCACACGCCTCCGCGACCTCGCCCAGCCGCCGCAGCGCCTCGGTGGAGGCCAGGGGCCGCGCGGCCTCGGTGTCCTGGGCCTGGGCCTGGGCCTGGGCCGGCGTCAGCAGCCCCAGGCCCAGCACCACCGCCAGCATCGCCGCGCCGCGCGTCGCGCCCGGCGGGGGCAGGGGGCGCCCCAACTCCCGGGAAGGGAGCTGCTGGACGCTGGCCAGCAGGTCGAGCCCTTCCTGGCGCACGCGCCCGTCCACCAGCAGCAGCGTGGCCGTCGCGGCGCGCACCGGCTCGAAGAGGGCGAACGTCGTCACCGCGAGGAAGAGCAGCCACTGGCCGTTGTCCAGCGAGGCGTAGCGCTCCGCGAACGTCAGGTCCACGCCCACCAGCTTGCGGCCCAGCAGTAGCAGGAAGTTGAAGGCGATGTGCAGGTTGAAGAAGGCCAGCACCTGCACGGACATGAGGATGCGGACCCACATCGCCGTGCCGCGCGCCGGGCCCAGCAGCCGTGAGCACGTGTCGTAGAGCTTCAGCGGACCGCCGCGCCCCTGCATCACCGCCGCGTAGCCCACCCCGTGGGACTGCAGCAGGAGGTAGCCGAAGCCTCCCGTCACCATCACCACCAGCGTGTTGAGTCCCAGCAGGTACGCCACGGCGATGAAGAGCGCGGGCATCCGGCCCAGCGCCGCCTTGAGCGAGGCCCCCGCGGAAGGCTCGCCCTGGGTGCCCAGCAGCAGCTCCTGCACGTAATGGCACGTCGCGCCCTGGCCCAGGCCCCGGAGGAACCACGCCAGCGTCAGCAGCAGCGAGGGCACCACGAGCGGCCAGCCCATGCGCACCGACTCCGCCAGGTACAATACGGCGGCCACCACGGCCGCGCCGCCGGGCAGGGTGAGGGCCCAGACGCCCGCGTTGCGGGTACACAGGCGCAGCGCGGCGTCCATCAGGGCCACCGCGTTGCGCGGGCGGAGTTCGAGCGCGGAGACGGCCATGGGTCAGCTCGCCGCCGCTTGGGCTATCAGGAGGACTCCGCCCCAGACGAGCGCCAGGCTCATCAGGGCCAGCACCACGTTGCCCGCCGACCATTCGCGCCGCTCACCCGGGCCCTCCAGCGCCTTGAGGCGCTGGGCCAGGCAGTTGGCGCAGCGGTTGATGCCCTCGAACTGCGTGGTGCACTCCCGGCAGATGACGCGCCGGCACTCCACGCAGACGCCGAGGCCGGCGCGCTCCGGGTGGTAGTGGCAGCGGCCCGAGCCTTGAATCATGCCGCCACCTTAACGCACACCCGGGCCCGCCGTACCACTCCCGAAGCGGGGACTACAGCTCGTCGAGGAACTCGTCGTTGTACGTGTAGCGGGACAGCCGCTTCACGAGCGCCTCCATGGCCTCCACCGGCTTCACGGAGAAGAGCATCTGCCGCAGCTTCTTCACCTTCTCGTACTCGCGCAGGGTGAAGAGCTTCTCCTCCTTGCGCGTGCCGGACTGGGCGATGTTGACGGCGGGGAAGACGCGCTTCTCCGCCAGGAGCCGGTCCAGGGTGACTTCGGAGTTACCCGTTCCCTTGAACTCCTCGAAGATGACCTCGTCCATGCGGCTGCCGGTGTCGATGAGCGCCGTGCCGATGATGGTCAGCGAGCCGGCCTCCTCCGTCGCGCGGGCGGCGCCGAAGATGCGCTTGGGGCGCTCCAGGGCGCGGCTGTCCACGCCGCCGGACATGGTGCGGCCGGAGTTGTCCACCTCCTTGTTGAAGGCGCGGGCCAGCCGCGTAATCGAATCCAGGAGGATGACCACGTCCTTGCCCGACTCCACCAGCCGGCGCGCGCGCTCCAGGGCCAGCTCCGCCACCTTGAGGTGGTCCGCGGTGGGGCGGTCGGAGCTGGAGGCCAGCACCTCCGCCTTGATGCTCCGCCGCATGTCCGTCACTTCCTCCGGACGCTCGTCGATGAGCACCACCATGACGTGGCACTCCGGGTGGTTGGAGAGGACGGCCTGGGCGATGCGCTGGAGCATGATGGTCTTCCCCGTCTTGGGCGGGGCGACGATGAGCGCGCGCTGTCCCTTGCCAATGGGCGAGATGAGGTCCAGCACCCGCGTCACCATCTCCTTGTGACCGCTCTCCAGCTTGAGCCGCTCGGTGGGGTCCACCGACGTCAGGTCCGCGAAGTGCGGCAGCCGCGGCGCGCCCTCGAGCGGCCGGCCGTCCACCGTGTCCACCTTCTGGATGACGCCCTTGTGGCCCCGCATCTGCGCGAAGGCGGTGATGTACTGGCCCTGCCGCAGCCGCAGCTTCTGGACCAGGTTCTTGGGCAGCTCCGGGTCGTCCGGCGCCGCCAGCAGGCTGCGCTTGAGCTGACGCAGGAAGGCGTTGGGGCCCTTGGCCTCCGTGTCCAGCACGCCCTCCACCGGCGACAGGTTCGCCTGCTGCGAGGCCTGCTGGCCGCCGCCCCCGTGCTGCGCGTGGCGCGCGTGCTGCTGGCCCCCGCCGCCGTGCGCCGGCTGCGGTTGTTGCTGTTGCTGTTGTTGCTGCGCCTGCCGCTGGCGGTGCTGCTCCAGCTCCTGCGGCGTCAGGAAGACCTGGACCTGCTGCCCGTCCGCTCCCGGCTGCATCCGGTAGGCCTGGCCGTCCGGGGTGAAGAGGACCTGCGCGCCACGGCGACGGCGCCGACGGCGGCGGCGGCGGCCGGTGGCCTGCCCGGGGGCGCCGCCCTGTGCGCCACCCGCGCTGGAATCACCGTCATCAGGCCCCTCGTCGTCGCCCTCGTCGCCACCGTCGTCGTCCGGCTCGGGCGGCGCCACGGCGCGGGCGGCGGGAACAGGGGGGGCATCACGTGGGTCGCGGTTATCGGGGTTTTCGCTCATGAAAGTTCCAGACTGTGTGCGCCCCGGGCGGCCGCTCCAGGAGGAGGGCGGGGACGCAAGGTGACTCAGGCCGTGGGACAGGAAGCGGACGCGGGGCCCTGGTGACAAGCAAGCCGAACCGCCGGTTCCTGGAGCACCCTGGCGGCCCAAAGCCGTCCGAGGTGCAGGGGTAACAGTAACAGAGGCCGGGGACGGCGCCGCCGCTTTTTTCGCGAGGTGTCGTCCGCCCGACCCCTCCTTGCCGAATCAGGGCCGCCGCCAGGGCCTCAGCGGACGGTTATCTGGAAGGGCACCATCGCCTTCACGCCCGGCTGGAGCAACAGCAGGTTCAGCCCCGCCGAGCGGGCCAGCGCCCGCAGGGACTCGGGCAGGACGGGCTCTTGCGCGGGCAGCAGGGACAGCGCCGCGCGCACCCCGGGCTCACCGCCCAGCGCGGAGAGGAAGCCCCGGGCCTCGCCCATCACCACCAGGTCCAGCTCCTCGTCCGGAGGGACTCCGGCCCGCAGCCGCGCGGAGTCCACCGCCTCCATCAGCCCGCCCAGCTTGTCCACCAGGCCGCGAGCGAGCGCGTCCTGGCCGCTCCACACCCGGCCGCGGGCGACCTCGTCCACCTTGGCCTTGTCCAGCTTCCGCCGCAGCGCCACCTGGGTGATGAAGCTGTCGTAGGACGCGTCCGCCCACGCCTGGGCCGCCTCCTGCTCCTCCGGCGTCCAGGGGCGCCACACGTCCAGGATGTCCGCCAGCGGCGCGCGGGTCAGGCTCTCCTGGTGCACGCCCAGCATCCCGCCCAGCAGGCCCTCGAAGGCGGGCTTGATGTAGAAGACGCCGATGCTGCCCGTCAGGGTGGTGGGCAGGGCGAACACCTCGTGCGCGCCAATGGCGGCGTAGTAGCCGCCGGACGCGGCCATGTCCCCCATGGAGGCGATGACGGGCTTGTGTCTGGCCGCCTCCAGCACGGCTTCGTACATCAGGTGTGACGCCAGCACCTCGCCGCCGCCCGAGTCCACGCGCACGACGATGGCCGCCACGCTCGGGTCCGACTGCGCCTGCTCCAGCGCGCGCATCACCGTCTCCGCGCCCGCGAGGCGGCTGAAGCCCAGCGGGTCCTCGCGGCTGCGTCCGCCGATGATGTCGCCCAGCACCGGCACCACGGCGATGCGGCGCCGGCGGGCCCAGCGGCCATCGCGCTCGTCGCGCGGCGCGTACGTGGTGCTGAAGCGTCCGCCCGGCACCAACTCCGCCACCTTCTTGTCCAGCTCCGTCGAGGAGATGATGCCGTCCATCAACCCCAGCTCCACCGCGCGCTTCGGGTGGGGCAGGCCCAGGGCCCACAGCGCGCGCAGCCGCTCCACGGGCACCTTGCGGCCTTCCTGCACGGCCTTCTCGTAGACGGCCACCTCCGTGTCCAGGTAGGCGTTCGTGGACTCCAGGGCGGCGTCGCTGGGCTCGGTGCGGGTGAGCTGCTCCGGGGCCGTCTTGAAGCGGCCCACCCGCGCCACGTCCCAGTGCACGCCCAGCTTCTCCATCGTCCCGCCGTACGCCTGGAGGTGCACGGCCAGGCCGTTGATGTAGAGAATCGACTCCTGCAGCGCGTAGATGCGGTCCGCCGCCGACGCGACGAAGTAGCCCAGGTCGTCCGTGGACAGCACCACCGCCATCACCCGCTTGCCGGACGCGCGCAGCCGCAGCAGCGCCTGGCGCAGCTCCTCCGCCTTGCCCCAGCTCACCCCGGGCAGGCTCTCCAGCTTCACCACCACGCCGGCCAGCCGGTCGTCCTGGGTGGCCAGATCCAGCCACCGCGTCAGCCGCAGGTACGGGTCCGCCTCGCTGACGCCCAGCCAGGAGAGGACGGGGCTGGTGCCGCCGCTCAAGGCATCATTCAAGTCCAGCAGCGTCACCACGCCGGCGCGCGGCGCGATGGAGCGGTACGTCTCCGACGACAGGCGCACCGCCACCAGGTGGTCCAGCCCCGCGTTCGTCCCGCCCGCCGCGTAGGTGAGGCCCAGGTGCGAGGTGTCCACCGTGGCCGCCACCTGGAGCGCGATGGGCACCCCGGAGGTGAAGCCGTGGGACATGCCCGCGCCCAGGCGGAGGCCCGGAACCACCTCCGCGTTGAGGGTGTACGTCGCCTGGCCCTGGCGGAACGCGCCTTCGGAGAAGCGCCAGTCCACGCCCAGCGTGTAGCGCTCATCCAGCGGGCGCACGCCCAGGCCCAGGTTGTATTGCCGCTTCAGCGCCAGCGTGGCCTCGGTGGGGGCGTTGACGTCGCGCACTACCGCCCCCAGCGACAGCGCCCGCAGGGGTCGCGCCGTGAGGCCCACGTCGAAGGTGTCGAGCGCGTCGATGTCCCGGTTGGACGAACCATAGGCGTGCCACGAGGCGCCCAGCTGCAGCGTGCGCGTGCCCAGGGAGAGGCCCAGCGACGTGCGGCGGTAGTCCGGCTCCGCCCGGCCACGAATCCACTCCATGGCGCCGCCCAGGCCCATGCCGAGCAGGCGCGTGGCCAGGAAGACGCCGTCTCCCAGGCCGTCATGCACGAGGTTTCGCTCGTGCAGGTAGAAGAGCTGGCTGCCTTCGACGAAGCCCAGGCCCGCGGGGTTGAGCGACAGGGCAGTGGCTTCGTCCACCAGCGCGGCGCCCGTGGGCGGCAGCGTCAGCCCCCGGGAGGGCAGGGCGGGCTGGCTGATGACGCTCGTCTGGGCGAGCGCGAGGCTGGGGAGGAGCAGGAGGGCGAGCAGGCGCATACGCCCCGGGACTCTAGGCTTCCGCCGTCCCGGGACAAGCGCTCTGCGCTACCAGTCCTCGGTTCCGGACACACCGTCGAGCGGGTCGTCGCCGGGCTTGCTCTGCTTGTCCTGGGCCTTGCCACGGCCGCCCCGGTCCTCCGACGACCAGTCCTCCATGCCGCCGCGGCTGTCCAAGGGGTCCTTGCTCCGGGTTACCTTCTCACCGATGTTGTTCACCAGGTGGTTCACCACCCGCTCCATCTCCTGCTTCAGCTGGCCGAACTCATCGCCCTGGACGGACATGCGCCGCCCCGCCATCCTCTGGCCGGTGCGCGCGTCGTAGTAGCCCAGCGTCAGCTCGGTGCCCTCGCCATTGGCGCGCAAAGTGCCCAGCATCACCCGGTCCAGCCCCAGTGACTGCGCCATGGCCGCCACGCCAGACGCCTTCTCACCGGCGCGGTTCACCTCGCCCGCCACCCGGTCCAGCTTCGCGTCGTAGGCCTTGTACGAAGAGGTAGGCACCAACCTGGCGGTGACCTCGGTGTCGTCGGTGGCCACCTCCATGATTTGCCCGTACTGCTGGAAGCCCGGGCGCTCCACGCGCAGCAGGTGCTTGCCAATGGGCAGCGCGGGCAGCGTCACCGGCGTGTAGCCCACGGCCTCGCCGTCCACGTACACGCGCGCGCCCGCGGGCCGCGAGTTGACCGTGGCGGTGCCGCGCAGCTGGGACGTGCGGCTGGTGGCCACCTGCACGCGCAGGGAGAGGAACTCGCGCGTGAAGCGCTTGGGGGACAGCTCATGGGTGGGGGACAGCGCGATGAGGTCGATGAGCGCCAGCTTCGCCTCCTCCACCTCGCCGCGCAGGTGCAGCACGGCGGCGTACAGCGCCAGCGCGTCACACAGCGGTGAACACCCGCGCATGGCGCCCGCGGCCCCCTGCAGCTCCTTCAGGGTGGCGCGCACCTTGCGCTCCGCCTCCTCGTATTCCTTCTTGTCGAAGGCGGACAGGCTCTCCGAGTAGCCCTTGCGCCCGCGCTCCAGCGAGGCCCGGGCCGCCGCGTCCTCCGGCATGCCGAACAGCTCCTCCGACTTGCGGACCTTCATGCCGGCGAAGTGGCTGAGGGCGTCGTTCATGTAGCCCTCCATCTGCACGCTGGAGGCCTCGGAGGCCGGGTCCATGGGCACCAGGAGGGTGCTGACGCGGCGCGCCTGGGGCGGGGCCGCGAGGGCCAGCGCGGGGAGGAGGACAAGGGCGAGGGCGGCTTTCATGGGGTGACCTCTGAAACAGGCGACGCGGGAGGCGGTCCGGGCATTCAACACGCGGCTCCGCCTCAGAATCCGACTCCACCAGAGACGGGGTTGAACGGGCGGCCCTTGTCCTGGGACGTCGCCACGAAGACGGCCCCGGCCGTCACCGCCGCCGCGCCGCCGACCACCGCCCAGAACCACGGGCGCTTGATGAGGGTGGAGAACGAGCTGCCGCCCTCCGCCACCCGGGGCGCCGCGACGCCGGTGACGAAGGCGCGCACCTGGTCCGCCGCCGCGTCCGGGCCGTTCTTCTTCGCGCCAGGCACCAGGGAAATCTCCACCCCGCGCAGCCGCGCGTTGGAGCGCAGGTCCCACGCCTGGAGCTCGGCCTGGAGGTAGCCCTCGTCCCCGCGGTCCACCGCCGCCAGCACCACGTAGCGGGCGTTGAGCCGCTCACCAATGGCGCGTGCCTCGGGCGGCGGCGTGTCGCGCTCGAAGGCCTGTTCGGTGCTGGCGTGGACCGCCGCGTCACGCACGGCGGAAAGGCCCGGGGTGGGCTCCAGCGCCGCCTTCACCTCGGTGCTCTTGGCGGACGCGATGTCAGTGTACTGGGCGAAGGCCGCGTAGCCGGGAAGGGACACCACCACCGGGTGCTGGCCCGCGGGCAGCTCCACGCCCTTGAGCGGCGTGACGCCCAGCGCCCGGCCACGCACGAGGACGCTGGCGCCCGCCGGCTGCGACTCCACCACCAGCGTGCCGGCCGGCCGCGCCGTCACCTCGGCGCGGGCCTGGTCGAAGGCCTTCAGCACGTCCTGCCCGAAGAGCGCGGTGTCGGGCGTCATCGACGGCTCCGCCACCACCGCGCGCTTGAACGCCTCCTGGCCGCCGGCGGAGTCGCCGTTGAGCAGCCGCGAGGCGCCCAGGAACAGGTACGTCTTGGCCAGCCGCTCCGGGCTCAGCTCCGCCGGCTGCTTCGTATAGGCCTCCGCCGCGGCCACGAACTTCGCCTCGGCGGCCTCGGGGTCCAGGTTGTCGTAGTCCGTGCGGCCCTGCTCGAAGAGCGTGTCCGCGCGCGTCAGCGAGGTCGGCGGGGACGGCGGGAAGGCCGCGCCCAGGTCCACCAGCGGCACGCCGCTCGCCTTCAGCCGACTCAGCAGGTCGCCCTCCAGCTTCACCGCGACCTCCTCCACCGTGGACGTCCGCGCCACCGCGAAGAGCGCCACCGGCCCCTCGGCCGTCACCGCCGCGCTGGCCAACGCCGGCTCACCCGCGGCGCCCGGCTCCGGCGCGGGCGTGGCCACGGCCGGGGCGTCCGGAGACACCAGCGGCGTGACGGACGTCTCGTCGTTGTCGTTCGGAGAGCCGAAAATCCGGGGCTCAGCGGATTCATCGCTGTCCGCGTCATCCGCCGGGGGGGCCTTGGTCGTCTTCACCGGCTGGGTGGTGGAGGGGGGCTTCTTGCTGGACTTCTTCTTCCGCGAGGACTGCCCGTAGGCGGGAGAGGTGGCCAGCAGGAGCGCGAGCAGCAGGGAGGTTCGGCGGAACGTAGTCACGGCGCGGATGCTAGCCGAGCCAGGGCTCCGTCTCAAAAGCCCTGCTGCGCGCGGGGCCCTCCGGGGTGGGAGGGACCCGCGCGGGTGATTCCGCCCTGACTAGACGTCCAGGTCCTGGACCTCGCTGGCGCGCTCCATGATGAACCGGAAGCGGGCGCTGACGTCCTTGCCCATCAAGTCGTTGATGAGCCGGTCCGTCTCCAGGGGCTTGTCGATGGTGACGCGCAGGCTCATGCGGTTCTTCGGGTCGAGCGTCGTCTGCTTCAGCTCGTCGGGCGTCATCTCGCCCAGGCCCTTGAAGCGCATGATGTTGGGCTTGGCGTTGCCCTTCGTCTTCTCCTTGATGATGCGGTCGCGGTCCGGCTCATCCAGCGCCCAGTACGTCTCCTTGCCAATGTCCACGCGGTACAGCGGCGGCTGGGCGATGTGGATGGCGCCGCTCTCAATCAGCGGGCGCAGGTGCCGGTAGAAGAAGGTGAGCAGCAGCGTGGCGATGTGGTGCCCGTCGCTGTCGGCGTCCATCAGCAGGAAGACGCGGCCGTAGCGCAGCTTGCTGATGTCGAAGTCGGAGCCGATGCCGCAGCCCAGCGCGGACACGATGTCCTGGAGCTCCTTGTTCGTCGTCACCTTGTCGGTGGACGCCTGCTCCGCGTTGAGCACCTTGCCGCGCAGCGGGAGGATGGCCTGGGTGCGCCTGTCGCGGCCCTGCTTGGCGGAGCCGCCTGCGGAGTCACCCTCCACGATGAACAGCTCGCTCTGGCCCGGGTCCGTGGACGAGCAGTCCGCCAGCTTGCCCGGCAGGTTGAGCCGGTGGCTGACCGCCGTCTTGCGGCTCACCGCCTGGGACGCGGCCCGGCTGGCCTCGCGCGCGCGGGCGGCCAGGACGATGCGGGCCACCACCGACTCGGCGATGGACTTGTTGTCGTTGAGCCACTTCTCCAGCGCCGGACGCAGCACGCCGTCCACCTGGCCGGACACCTCGGGGTTGTTGAGCCGCCCCTTCGTCTGGCCCTGGAACTGCGGCTCCACCACGTAGGTGGACAGGATGGCGGTGATGCCCTCGCGGATGTCCTCCGCGGTGAGCGTCACGCCCTTGGGCGCGATGCCGTGCGTCTCGATGTAGTTGCGCACCGCCTTCACCACCGCGCCGCGCAGGCCCGCCTCGTGCGTGCCGCCCAGCGGGGTAGGGATGCCGTTGACGTACGAGCGGATGTGCTCGTCGGTGGCCTCCGTCCACGCCAGCGCCGCCTCCAGCCGCACCCCGTTGTCACGCGAGTGGTAGAAGGCCGCGCTGCCCGCGGGCACCAGCGGCTTGTTCCGCTCCGTCACCACCTTGGTGAGGTACTCCGCGATGCCGCCGTCGTGCTTGTACGTCACCGACGTGGGCGGGCTGGACGTCTCGTCCTTCCAGACGACCGTCATGCCCTTGTGCAGGTAGCTCTTGGCCTCCAGTCGCTCGCGCACCATCTCCGCGTCGAACTTCAGCTTGTCGCCGAAGATCTCCGGGTCCGGTTCAAAGGTGACGGCGGTACCCGTGCCCCGCGTGGCGCCTTCCGCCTTCAGCGTGCTGGTGGCCTTGCCCCGCGCGTACGTCTGGACGTGCTTCTTGCCATCGCGCTTGATCTCCACGACGAGCTTGCGCGCCAGCGCGTTCACCACCGAGCTGCCCACGCCGTGCAGACCGCCGGAGTGGATGTAGTTGCCCTGCTCGAACTTGCCGCCCGCGTGAAGCGTCGTGAGGATGACCTCCACGGCCGGCTTCTTGTGCTTGGGCATGATGTCCACGGGGATGCCTCGCCCGTTGTCCACCACGGTGACGCTGCGGCAGTCCTTGTGGAGCGTCACCTCCACCGTGGTGGCGTAGCCGTTGATGACCTCGTCCACCGAGTTGTCGAGGATCTCCCACAGCAGGTGGTGATACCCCGTGCTGTCGGTGCCGCCGATGTACATGGCCGGGCGCTTGCGCACCGGCTCCAGGCCTTCCAGGACCTGGATGTCCGCGCCTGTGTAGGTTTCCTTCTTCGTCGCCATGGCGTCCTCTGCCTAGTCCTTCTTCTCGGGCAACGGGATGAAGGTGACGGGGCGCGCCACCTCCTTCACGGCGTCGCGCTTCGACATCTCGTGGCCCTTGCCGCCGCGGCCCGTCAACCCGTACTTCGCCGGGGACAGGTGCAGCTTGCGGCCCTTCTGCGTCTCGAACTCCAGCTTCGCGTCCTTCTGCGAGGGCGACGCGGCGAGGAAGTCCACCACCCGGTCATTGCCGTCCACCTTGATGACGGTGACGCCCTTGCCCGGGCCCGCCAGCTCGTTGACCTCCGCCACCTTGCACACCAGGGCGCTGGTCTTCTCCGTCAGCACCGCCAGCAGGTCGCGGTCCGTCACCGGCTGCACGCCGATGATTTCGTCGCCTTCACCCGTCTTCGCGTAGCGGCGGCCGGCGCGCGTGGAGACCTCCAGGTGCGGCTCCAGCAGGAAGCGCATGCCCAGGCCCTGCTTCGTCACGCCCACCAGCTTCTGCGGGCGCGGCAGCCGCGCGTCCAGCGACAGGGCGGACACCACGCGCTCGCCGTCGTCGAACTTGAAGAACTTCTGCACCGGCTCGCCGTAGCCCGTGGAGGCGGGCACGTCGTTGAAGCGGGTGACGTACGCGGTGCCGAAGTTGCTGAACAGCACCAGGTTCGCCTTCAGGCTGCCGGCCAGCACCGCCATCACCGCGTCGCCTTCACGCAGGCGGGTGGTGGACGGGTCCTTCACCTCGCGCACGCGCTTGACCCAGCCGTCGCGGGTGATGACCACGTGTGCGTCCTCGTCCGCGATGAACGCCTCGGCGCTGAACTCCATCTCCTCGGAGCCCGCGCCGCCAATGCGCGTGCGGCGCTTGTCATTGTAGCGGGCCTTCATCTCGCCCAGCTCGTCCCGGACCGTGTTCCACACCTTGTTCTTGTCCTTGAGGATGCCCTGGATGCGCTTGATTTCGGCGCGCTTCTCCTTGAGCTCCTTCTCCACGACCAGAATCTCCAGGCGGGCCAGCTTGTAGAGCTTCATCTCCAGGATGGCGTCCACCTGGGCTTCATCCAGCTTGAAGCGGGCGATGAGCTTCCGGGCCGCGTCCTGCTTTCCTTCCGACGCGCGGATGATCTTGATCATCTCGTCGAGCGCGTCGTAGACCTTCTCGAAGCCCTCCAGGATGTGGACGCGCCGGAGCAGCTCGCCCAGCTCGTGCTCGAAGCGCTTCGTCACCACATCGAAGCGGAAGGTGAGGAAGTACCAGAGGATGTCCTTGAGGTTGAGCCGCTCGGGCGCGCTCAGCTCGGGCTTGTCCTTGATGGGGACCAGGCAGGTGAGGTTGACGCCGAAGTTCGTCTGCAGCGGCGTCTGCTTGTACAGGTACGCCATCACCAGCTCGGGGTTGGCGTCCTTCTTCAGCTCCAGGACGATGCGCACGTCCTTGGTGGATTCGTCGCGCACGTCGGTGATGAGCGGCAGCTTCCGCTCGCGCACCAGGTCGCCGAACTTGGCCACCAGCGTGGACTTGTTCACCGTGTAGGGGATGGAGGTGATGATGATCTGCTGGCCGCCTCGCTTGAGGTCCTCCAGCTTGTACTCACCGCGGATCCGGATGCTCCCCTGGCCCGACTCGTAGATGTCGCGCAGCTCCTTCTTGTCGTTGAGGATCTGCCCGCCGGTGGGGAAGTCGGGACCCTTCACCCACTTGAGCAGGTCCTTCGTCACGAGCTGCGGGTTCTCGATGAGCGCCACCAGCGCGTCCACCAGCTCGCCCAGGTGATGGGGCGGGATGTTGGTGGCCATGCCCACGG
Source organism: Myxococcus sp. AM010 (assembly GCF_013372585.1). Taxonomy (NCBI): domain Bacteria; kingdom Pseudomonadati; phylum Myxococcota; class Myxococcia; order Myxococcales; family Myxococcaceae; genus Myxococcus; species Myxococcus sp. AM010. The sequence continues at coordinate 868 of NZ_JABXEO010000095.1, read as the reverse complement.
CGATGCCCGTGGTGCCATTCATGAGCAGCTGCGGCACCCGTGCGGGGATGACCACCGGCTCCTGCAAGGTGCCGTCGTAGGTCGGCCGGTAGGCCACCGTCTTCTTGCCCAGCTCCGTCAGCAGCTCGCTGGACAGCATCGCCAGGCGGCACTCGGTGTAGCGCATGGCCGCCGCGCCGTCGCCGTCGAGCGAGCCGAAGTTGCCGTGGCCGTCCACCAGCGGGTAGCGCAGCGAGAAGTCCTGCGCCATGCGCACCAGCGCCTCGTAGATGGAGGAGTCACCGTGCGGGTGGTACTGACCCATGACGCTGCCAACCACCTTGGCGGACTTCTGGTACTTGGCTTCATGCGTCAGCCGGTGGTCGTGGTACATGCCGAACAGGATGCGGCGCTGCACCGGCTTGAGGCCGTCACGCACGTCCGGCAGGGCGCGCGAGGTGATGACCGACAGGGCGTAGTTGATGTACCGGCGGCGCGCCTCGTCCGCGAGTGAGGCCGGCACGGAACCGTCACCACTGCCGCCCGCGGAGCCACCCCCTCCGTTGCCGCCCCCCCCGGCCCCCTGCTTCTTCCGCGTTTTCGTTTCGGCTTCTCCGAGCATGGTCGTCAATCCACAGGTGAGAACGCCCCGCACCTCGAACGCGGCGCGCGACCCGCGCACTCCTCGCGTTGGGGGGCAGAGGTATGTAACAGGGCGCCGGGACTACCATGCCACCCTGACATTGGGAACGAATTCGGGGGGTTGCGCACTCTCCAACAGTGCCCACCTATACGCCTGTATAGTCCTGTTCGCCAGCAGAACCCCACTCCAACCCCGCGGAATTCCGAGGTCGAAGGCCTCCTGGTGGCTGGCTGGGTGGGGCGGGAC